>JBJKRF010000001.1:0-28377 GCA_046704785.1 Anaerolineales bacterium
GTATAAACTGTCATCGCAGGTAGCCTCTTGTCTGATAAGTTTTGTACAACAACTTAATCTTATCCGTTCAGTGGCTACCTGTCTCTAATTTGTAAAGGTGCTTTTTCTCACATCTGAACCGTGCCAATTATCACTTCGTGACGGTGGATCTCATATTCTTTGCTACTCTGTGCAACCTCGTAAGTTTGCCTATCTGTATCCCCGCTTAGAAAGAGTCAGTATGACCTTCAACCCTTCCCAATTTGCCGAAAAATACCAACTTGCCCTCGAGGCCGCCATCAAAGAAAAACTGTCTGGCGGCCTGAACGGCTTCGAACTCGAATGGAACCTGCTCGATGAACAGTTCCGGCCGCTGCGCACTGTTGGCTCCGGACCCGCTGAACAATCTTTTGCCGATTACCTGCGCGCCGAAACACTCTCTCCGTGGCTACGCGAATTCTCTCAACTAGAAGTCTTCCACTGGATGATCGAATGGGCCACGCGCCCTTATTACCATCCACGCGGTGCCATCTACGAAGCGCATTTGATGGAAGCCGTGCTGATGAACGCCCTGGCCCGCGCCGGAACACAGTTCGGCGAGCGACTGTTTTACTGGCACGGCAACCTGCTCTTTCTAACCGCCATCAACCATAATTCCATTCCTCGTCACTGGCCCATCGCCAAACGCCGCTACCTCGAACGCTGCGTCGACCTGTACAACGGCACCCTGGCTACCGCCGGCACACACACCAACCTGTCACTGCCCGACCCGCTCTTCGCCTGGGATTTCATGCACCTGCCCGCCACCGAACGCGAAAAAAACGGGCACAACGGCGCCCTGCCCCAACACCTCGACGACTTCAAGTCCGAATTTTACATTACCGCCACGCGCCTGCTACGCGCCTTCGCCCCGCTTTACATCGCCACATCGGCCTCCACGCCGCTCCAAGCGCAAGTGCGCGGTGACCGCGCCATCGTCGTCCTGACCGAACATGATTCCGTTCGCAACCTGACCTTCCCCAACCCCCCCGAAATCGACCAGCCCGACCTGTACCGTTCGTACGATGATTATTTGCAAATCTCGTACGACCTCGTCCGGCGTGGAATCCGCTTCGGGAACAACAACTGGACTCCCGCCCGCGCCCGCTCGTTCGCCGAACCCGTCGAACGGCTGATCTCCACAACCGGTGACCAGCTTCACGATCTGTACACCCGTGGCCTGTATTCCGTTGGCGAAAGTTATCCCGCCGAAGAGATGGCCCGCGAAATCGAAAAACAAAACCTGATGGCGCGCATCAACCTGCCGATGGGACGCGTCGAAGTCCGCACCGACGATGGTGGCAACCCGCTCGAAATCGACATCGCCAACCTGACGCTCAAACACCTGTTAATCCTGCGCATCTATGCCGACCCGAACTTCGCCCGCTCCTTCCGTTACGACCGCGAAGACATCCAACGCGCCCGCCAGAACGAACAAAGCGCCGCCCGCGACGGCCTGCGCGCCGAAATCGAAAATCCGCTGACGGGCAAGCCCATCTCGACGCGCGCCTTCCTGAAATGGACGCTCGATGAACTGCGCCCCCTGGCCGAGGCGCTGGACTTGTGGGAAGACCTGACCCCACTGGTCGAAATGGCCTCCGGCGGCCCGAATACCGCCGAAAAAATGCGCATCCGCCTGCGCATGGAACTGGGCGCCAATGACGAAGTCCCGCCCAGCCTGCTGCGCGAACTGGCCGAAGAGCGCGAGCAACAGATCTGCGCGGACGTGGAGAAAATTACAGCCAGGCTGGGCGCGCTGGGCAATGAATCTGCCAAGCTGGGCGAGTTCCTGCAGCACGCCCGCGAGCAAGCCCGCGAACATCCTGAAATGCCGATACGCTTCCGGCCCTCCGCCGGAGCTCCGCTCGAGACCACCTATGCCGATAAGACCTCCGAAATCGTCGATTTAGCCCAGGCGCTGATCCGTATTCCGTCCATTACAGCCAGCCCGAACGAACGCCTCGACGAAGTCCATCGCGCCGGAACACTGATCCACGATTACTTGAAAACCAACGGCCTGGAAGTCCGCTACTTTGACGGCAAATATCCGGCAGTGTACGCTCATTTTCCCCATCCGCAGCCGGTTTCTCCCGAAGGGAAGAGGAACGAGGCTGAAATCCTGCTGACCGGGCACTTCGACGTGGTAGAGCCGGAACCGGACGAGGGTCAATTCACTCCGCGCATCGAGGGCGACTATCTGTGGGGGCGCGGCGCCGCTGACATGAAAACGGTCGTCGCTACCTACCTAGTCTGGATGAAAGACATGGGGAAGAGCGCTGCGGAACAACGTCCTAATATTTCTTTGCTGCTGGTTGGCAACGAAGAAAACGGTGAAAGCGAAGCCTGGGGCACGCCATTTGTCTTGAAAGAACTGGGGATTAAGCCGTCCCTGTTCGTTGCAGGGGAGCGCACTGGCGAAAAGGGGAGCGAACCCTTCGGAGAAATCTGCGTCGAGAATCGCGGCGTCATGCGCTTCGACGTGGTGGCACATGGCACGAGGGGCCATTCCGGAGTGGCTGGTGCCGGCGACCTGAGCGAGAAACTGATCGCGGCGCGGGCAGCCTTGAGCGCGCTTTTCTCCAAACACCTGACTCTCAAAACCGCAGATGGGTGGCAATCGCAGGCGAAATTTCCGTTTATCAACGTCGGCACACCGGGCGTCTATAACATCACCGCCGCCGAGGGCATTCTGGGCGTGGAAATCCGCCCCATCCCCCAGGACGATGTCAACGAACTGAAAGAAGCCATCGAGGCCTATTGCGCGGAAAACGGCCTGGACCTGCGCATGAACGTTATGGAGAACGGCGTGGCTTGCGATCCCCAAAATCCGGCTTTGAAGGCGCTGTTGGGAGCCGTCCAAACGGCCTCGCAAGCGGAGCCCCAAATTGGCCAAAAACTGGCCGGCACGAGCGCCCGCTTCGCCCCTGGCGGTCAGGCCGTGGTATGGGGGCAGTCCGGTATTGGGCCGCACGCCAAAGACGAACGGCACTACATTCCCAGCATCGAACCCTATTATCGCGTGCTGAACGAACTAGCGAAGCATTGGAAATAAGCGAGCAGGGCGAAGGATTCTCGCCTCTACCCACCGCTCGTCAAGGCTGACTCTTTAGGGATAAGTCCCCACTTCGATTTCAGTTTTCCCCACACCTTTTTGACCAGCAAGCCGGTCCGCCAGAAGGCAACGGCGGCCATGCCGTGCGCCAGGACGGCAAACAGCGGCGGAGTCTGCCCGGTATAGTACATCCAGCACTGGCGGGTGGTGCCCCAACGCTCCAGGAAGTAGCCCAGGGCCGTACCGGCGACGAAGACCAACCAGGCCATGCGCTGGTCGGGGGGCGTCAGGATCATCAAGGCACAGATGATCAGTGCCACTACGGTGTAAGATTTGTCGAAAGTGGGGGCGACGAACTGCAACATCAGCAGGTAGAATCCGCCAAAGGTGGGCCAGTACAACGCCCGGAAGTAGGAGGCGCTCAGTTTGGCGGTAAACCCGTGCAGGCTGCGTGTGATGCGGTCGATGCTCAGGCTGGCAATAGGCCAGGCAGGGATGATCCACAACGGCGGACGTTCCGCCGTGTAATAGTGCCACAGGTTCGTCTGCGTGCCCCAACTTTCGATCACCAACCCGCCGAAAAGCCCGACAAGGACAATCCACGAGTCGTAACGCAGGTCGGCCTGCGCCATGATGCTCAGCGACATAAACAGGAAAATCCCCAACAAGAGCCAATCGACGTAGTCATACCAGGGCAGACGCCCGTCCATGTACGAGAGATAATCCCGTACCAGCGGCCACCAAAAGTAGACAATCATGATGCAGGTCACCAAGAAGGCGCTGAGCAGGTAATAGCTGTGGCGGGTCCAGCCAAACAAGGCGCGCATGCGCCGGATTATACTGTGACTTGACGCGCGGCCCACTTGCGATACAATTAAAACTGCTTGGGGCGATGGCGGAATCGGCAGACGCAGGGGACTTAAAATCCCCCGATGGAGACATCGTGTGGGTTCGACCCCCACTCGCCCTACTCAACGGTTGCCAGACGGGGACTCAGGGAGCCCCCGTTCTCGTCCTAAGGAAGCGATAACCATGTACTTCGACCGCCTGATGCTCGAGGAGTTGGAAGATAAAGCGTTGGCGCCGTATGGCGTGCGCAGCAAAAATACAAAAGGCCGCGCGTACCTCGATAATGAGCCCGATTATCGCACATCGTTCCAGCGCGACCGCGACCGTGTTTTGCATACCACGGCCTTCCGCCGCCTGGAATACAAGACGCAGGTCTTTTTGAACTTCGAGGGCGATTACTTCCGCACCCGCCTGACCCACACACTCGAAGTTGCCCAGGTTGGACGTACTCTGGCCCGCGCCCTGGGCAGCAACGAAGACCTGGTCGAGTCGATCTGCCTGGCCCACGACCTGGGGCATTCGCCCTTCGGCCACTCCGGGGAAGTGGCCCTGGCCCGCTTGATGAAAGACTTCGGCGGTTTCGACCACAACAAGCAATCGCTGCGCATCGTCACCGAACTAGAGGAACGCTACCCGGAGTTTCCTGGCCTGAATCTGACCTGGGAAGTCCGCGAAGGAATGGTCAAACACGAATCCGAGTACGACATTGCGGATGCACGCGACTACAACCCGGAGTTGCGCGGCAATCTGGAGACACAAATCGCCAATGTGGCCGACGAACTGGCCTACACCACGCACGACCTGGATGATGGCCTGCGTTCTGGCATGGTGACCCCACAAATGCTGGATGGCATTGCGCTGTGGGAAATCCTGAAAGAGACCTTCAATTGGAAGGGGCCGCTCCTGGACGACATTGAACGTCACCGGATGGTCCGCCACCTGGTTGGGTTGCTGGTGACCGACATGGTACAGGCCACAGACGCCCGTCTGAAAGAAAGCGGCGCGAAATCTGCACTGGAGGTGCAGAAACTGAGCTACAATGTAATTGGATATAGCGAGGATATGCAGCGTAGACACCGCGAACTTAAAGACTTTCTATACCAGAAGCTTTATCGTCACTATCGCGTCGTGCGTATGGCCGTCAAGGCAGAGCGCACCATTAGCGACCTGTTCAACGCTTATTGCGCAGAACCAGCCATCCTGCCCGACCCGTTCCACAAGTTGATTCCCACCCGCGGATTGGAACGCACCACCTGCGACTATATTGCCGGGATGACCGACCGTTTCGCCCTCGAGGAGCATCAGCGGCTCTTCGATCCTTCGGTCAAACCCTGAACCAGTCTCTATTGAAAGTTGAAGGCTCCAGGCTGAATTCAACTTTCGGCCTGGAGCCTTCACTTATTCTTAAGTCCCTGTACGAGAAGGAGAGCGCCTATGCCCGACCCTATTTATCTGACCCCCGAGGGTGCCGCAAAAATCGAAGCGGAACTCAAAGAACTGAAAGGCCCGCAACGCGAGTCCATCTCCAAACGCCTGCGTGACGCCATCCAGATGGGCGACCTGTCGGAAAACGCCGACTACCAAAAAGCGAAAGAAGACCAGGGCTTCCTGGAGGGTCGCATCCAGGAATTGGAATACATTCTGTCCAGCGCCCAGGTCGTCGAAAATACGGGGCGGAACGACATCGTACAGGTCGGCGCAACCGTCACGGTTCAGGAATCAGGCTTCGACCCGGAAGTTTTCCACATCGTTGGGGCCAAAGAGGCCGATCCGCGCACCGGGAAGATTTCGAACGAGTCGCCCTTCGGAAGCGCGCTCATGGATCACAAAGTGGGGGATGTCGTCGAGGCGGAGACGCCCGCCGGCATCACCAAACTCAAGATTTTGAAGATCGAATAGCGTACGAACGAGACAGCCCGGCAATCCGGGCTGTTTTCTCAACCTGATGGAATTATTCTTCCCAACATCCCCATAAATCCGCCTTGCTCCGCCAATTCCTAGAGAACCTAAATCTTTCCGGTTAAGAATCTCATGACGGAAAACACACACGTCGAGAAAGTGGGCTGGCAACTGCTCTTTGCGCTATGGGCTTTTCAAGCAGCGCTGGCAGTCTTTTGGCTGGTCGCCCTGCCTTCTGACGGAGGTGAACTCTTCGGTTTTTCGAGCGCCCGCCTGGTGCTGCTTGGGACGCTCTTATTGCTGTTGTTGCTCTGCGCAGGACTCAGCTGGAAATCGCGCGACGCCGCCTGGTGCGTCTCCATTTTTCGACCTGCCCTGCTGGACGGCTTCTACCTGTTGGCGCTCTGCCTCGTCATCGCCGCACCGCTGCTGATCCTGGTCTTATTCATGCTCGGGCAGGACGCCGGCTTCGTCTATAGCGCCTATGGCACACGCCTGGCTCCCCTGACTGCCTGGACGGCCCTCACCGGGCTGGAATTCTGTGCGTTCCAGGTGTGGCGCTCTGCACAGGCGCTGGACGCGCTCAAGAGAGCGCTCCACAAGCTGCGGCGCAGCCTGCTGGTCGCCTGGGCCGCGCTGGGAATTGCAACCGTTTTCGTGTTGTTCACCCGGCTGGGAATCACGCCCACCAACGACGGCGCGTTCGGCTCACCACCCATCCCGCCCATGGAATGGCAAGTGATGCTGGCAATCGCGCTTGGCCTGGCAGCTATGCTGGCGGAAGCGCGCTGGCGTTGGTTTTCCTCGTCCAGCCACCCAGATCGCTGGATCGCGTTGGCCGTTTATGTCTTCACCATCCTGTTGTGGAGCAGCCAACCCATCCAACCCGGATATTTTGCCACGCCACCGCGTGCGCCAAATTTCAAGATCTATCCCTTCTCCGACGGGCTCATCTACGACCAGTACGCCCAATCCGTACTGATCGGTGGAGGCATGTTCTATCCCGCCATCCCCACACGCCCGCTGTATGTCACCTTCCTGGCCTGGCTACACTTCTTCGCCGGGCAGGATTATACGCGCGTCATCCTGCTACAAACATTGGTGCTGGCTGCCTTCCCGGCAGTGCTTTACCTGCTCGGTCGGGAACTCGGCGGGCGCCCGCTGGGGCTGAGCCTGGCGCTGGTTAGTGCGCTGCGCGACCTGACAGTCAATCACGCCACGCTGATCGCACAAGATTACAGTTACTCGAAACTCTTTTTCTCTGAGTTACCCACGGCCCTGTTGCTCTGCCTGTTCACGCTGCTGGCCCTTCGTTGGGCGCGCCGCCGGGGACCGGATTGGTTGCCCTTAGCCGCCGGTGGAGTTCTGGGACTGGCAGCGCTTATCCGCCTGCAAAGCGTCGTTTTGCTGCTGGCCGCCCTGCCCATCGCGCTGGCCGTCTTGTGGCGTCAACGCCGCCGCTGGCTGAGCGGGGCCGTCCTGATGGTCTTGGGCGTGGCCCTGGCGTTGATTCCGTGGGTCTGGCGCAACTACCACATCACCGGCGGGCTGATACTCGACAACCCCATCTCACAGTACATGACCATGGCCCGCCGCTGGAGCGGCAGCAACGGCAACGAAATCATCCCTTACCTGCCGGGCGAAAACGACGCACAATACGCCAGCCGCATGACGGGTCTGGCGCTTGCCTCCCTGCGGCAAGACCCCGGGCGCATCCTGGCAGGCGCCGCCAACCATTTCTTCAACAACGAAATCGGAAACCTGCTTAGCCTGCCACTGCGCGACTCATTGCGTACGCCGGGAGAACTGCTCTGGCCCCAGCATCCCTTTTGGCAAACGCCCTTCGCCCATCCCGGCCCGCTACAACTTGCCTGGAGCGCCGCTTACCTGTTGCTCTTTGGTTTGGGCGTGGCCGTCGCCTGGCGCAAAAGCGGCCTGACAGGCCTCTTACCGTTGGTATTCAGCCTGGTCTACAACGCCTGGACGGCACTCTTCCTGAGCTCCGGCGACCGCTTTCTGGTGCCCATCGACTGGGCCGCCTATCTCTATCACCTGCTGGGGCTGCTGACGTTGGGCGCGCTGGCGCTCCTGGGCGTGCAGAGGGCGCGGGAAAAGGTCTCGGCCTGGATGGAAACCCGTTATAACGGCCAGGACGGCCACGGGAGGATTGTTCCCGTTTCGTGGCGGCGTATCGTCCTCACCGGCAGCCTGATCCTGCTGCTGGGGGCCTCCATCCCACTGACAGAGATGGCCTTTCCCCAACGCTATCCGGCGCTCACGCAGGCGCAGTTGGCCGCCCGGACAGGCCTGCAAGCGCAGCCCGGCGAGAAGCTGTTCTACGGACGCGCCCTCTACCCGCGCTATTACCAGTCCGGTGAAGGGGAACCGGGCACGTCCAAGTTAGGTTACGGCCAATCAGACCAGGCGCGTCTGGTATTCTACCTGCTGGGACCGCAAAATACGCTGGTCATTTTTCCGCTCCCGCATGCGCCAAACTTCTTCCCGAACGCATCCGACGTGTATCTGGCCGGCACCCAGCGGGATGGCTTCGTGCAGGCGCGCGAGGTCATCGTCGAAAAGGATGGAAAATCGGCCCGTTTTGTGCCATAATATTGCTTTGTGCTCACACCCCATCCATCTGCTTCATCCCGCTGATTCCTACACGCTTCAAGGAGGAGGCCATGTCTGACCTAAATACCGACAAAACTGAGAATAAAAAAGAGCAGAAAACTGAGCCGGTCACGCCAACCGACGTGCTGGTTGAAAGCAAACACACCCTTACCATCGGCGGCGTGGCGCTCGATTACAGCGTTGTTACCGGTACCATTGTGTTGAAAGAGGAGAGCGAGAGCGACGAAAAGGCCTCCCAAGGGGAGAAACCCAAGGCCACCGTCTTCTTCACAGCCTACGCCAAAGACAACGTGGTAGACAAATCGAAGCGCCCGCTTACGTTCTCGTTCAACGGCGGGCCCGGCTCGGCCTCGGTGTGGATGCACCTGGGAATGCTTGGGCCGCGTCGTGTGGTGTTGCAGGACGATGGGAATTTGCCCAAGCCGCCCTTTACCCTGACGGACAACGAATATTCCCTGCTGGACGAGACGGATCTGGTCTTCATCGACCCCATCAGCACGGGGTACAGCCGCCCGGTGGAAGGCGAAAAGGCCAAAGCGTATCACGGCTTCAAAAAAGACATCGAGTCGGTCGGCGACTTTATCCGGCTGTACACAACACGCTACGGACGCTGGCTCTCGCCAAAGTTCCTGATCGGCGAGTCGTACGGCACGACGCGCGCAGCCGGGCTGGCAGGATATTTGCAGGAACGCCACGGGATGTACCTGAACGGCATTATGCTCATTTCATCGGTGCTCGATTTCACCACGCTCGATTTTCAGACCAACAACGACCTGCCGTATATTTTGTTCCTGCCTTCATATGCTGCTACGGCCTGGTATCACCGCAAACTGCGCATCCGCCGCCCGCTGCAAAGTCTATTGAAAGAAGTCGAGACCTTCGCCACCGGCGAATACGCCGCGGCGCTGCTCAAGGGCAGTGGCCTGACGCGTCGGGAGCGGGCGCGCATCGTCGAGCGACTGGCGCATTACACCGGGCTTTCACCGGCGTACATCGAACGCTCAGACTTACGCATTGGGGATCAACGCTTCTTCAAGGAACTCCTGCGCGAGGAGGGACGCACCGTCGGACGGCTGGACAGTCGTTTCATGGGCATCGACCGCCTGGGTGTGACCGAACAAGCCGAATACGACCCCCTGCTGACCAACGTGATCGGGCCGTACACGGCGGCGTTCTACGCCTATATTCGTTCGGAGCTGAACTTTGAATCCGACCTGCCGTACGAGATTTTGAGCGAGAAAGTCCATCCGTGGTCTTTTGCCGAGTTCGAGAATCGTTATCTCGATGTGGCGGAAACGCTACGCAAGGCGATGACTTACAACCCGTACTTGAAGGTCTTTGTGGCAAATGGTTATTACGACCTGGGCACGCCTTATTTCGCTACCGAATATACCTTCGCCCACCTCGGCCTGGACACCAGCCTGCGTGACAATCTCAAATTGGGATATTACGAAGCCGGGCACATGATGTACATCCATCTGCCTTCCTTGCGCGTGTTGAAGCGCGACCTGGCAGAGTTCATCCAGGACGCACGCTAAAAATTCACACACGGAAGATAAATTTTCAGATAAGAGACAGGCCGCCGATTTGTTCGGCGGCCTGTCAGTTTAGTAGAAAAGCGTCGTCCATTTCCATCACTCCTACGGGAAGAACTGTACGACCAGGGTGAAAAACGAGGCCAGCAGGATAACGCCCGTACAAACAATGGCGAATCCGTTTTGCAGTGGTTTATTGACATAAGCACCCATCAACTCGCGATTACTGGTCAGCTTGATCAGGAAGAACAAGACGGGCGGCAACATGACCGCATTGATGGTCTGCGTAGCAATCGCCAGTTGGAACAGCGAAACGCCGGGTAAAAAGGTGATTCCCATCGCAATGGCAAGTTGGATGATGTAGAGCACGTAAAAGGTCTTGCTTTTCTTGAAGGAGTCGTCCAGGCTGCCCGAAAGGCCGAAGAATTCGGCAAAGGCATAAGCAGTACATAACGAGACAATCACCAGACCCATGAAACCGGCGGCCAGAATGCCAACCGCAAACAACACGCCGGCGAGTTTCCCTGCGAAAGGCTCGATCGCCATAGCCGCCTGTGCACCCGACGTCAATTCGATGCCGTGCACGAAGAGCGTCGACGCGGTGGCAACGATCATGAAAAATGTGAAGAAGTCGGTCAGGATGGCGCCCCAGTAAGTCTCAAGCTGCGAATACCAGACCTTGCCGCCCTCGATCTTCTTGTCGAAGGCAAAGCTGCTGATGAAGAACTGGCCCCAGGGCGTGATCGTCGTCCCCAGCACCCCCATGCCGATGATCAGGTAATCGCGCAGGTAGCCGGACGTAACGTGGACACCGTTCGGGTAGAACAGATTGCTGAAAGCGAGGCCCCAGTCGGGTTGGGCTTTGACCGCCGAGACAATGTAGCAGATATAGAACAGACTGACTACCAGCATCACATTCTGCGTCGATTTATAACTGCCGCGTGTGATGATCAAGAAAGACAGCACCACGATCAGAATTACCATCGGGATGGCCGGGAGATTGAGCAAAGCACTGGTGGTTTTGACCGCCGAAAGTTCGGTCACCAGTGTGCCCAGGTTGGCGATAATCAAGGCAATAAACATCCATACGGCTGCCCGTACGCCATATTTTTCACGGATCAGGTCCGCCAATCCACGGCGTGTGACGAGAGTCAGGCGCATGCCCATCTCTTGCGTGATGCCCAACAGAATGGTGATGATGATCAGCGGAAAGAGGATCGGATATCCCAGTTTGGCTCCGGCAATGGAATACGTCGCAACGCCACCCGCATCGTTATCCGCAACGGCGGTAATGGTAGCCGGGCCAAAAACCGAGAGGAAAATAAGCACCTTCTTCCAGAAACCGGAGAAGAGGCGCCGGTTTTGCTTAAACATCATGCCGTTGTTCATAGCAACCTCCTCCAGGGAAATTTAGCGATAAAAACGCGGAAGTCGCTTCTTCCATGCCGTCGGGATGATTTTGTCGAGGGCGTCATCGGCAGTAACGATGCCGTGGATGACGTTCTCCTCATCAACGACGGGCAGCGCCAACAAATCGTACTTGGTAATCATTTGCGCCACTTCGTCCTGCTCATCGAGCAGTTGCACCAACTTGACGCGCGTCTCCATAAAATCACTGACCAACGCTTGGGGATCGGAAAAAATGAGCTTGTTGAGCGAGAAAACACCCAACAGATGCTTGCCCGCGTCAGTCACACAGACGTAAAACACTGCCTCGGCATCGACGGCATTCTCACGCAGAAACCGGATAGCCTGTTCCGCCGTCAGGTCGGCGGGAACATAGGCGAATTCGGTGGTCATGATGCCACCCGCGGTGTTCTCCGGATACGCCAACAGCGTGCGCACATCGGCGGCCTCTTCTTTGTTCATCAAAGCCAACAGGCCTTCGCTGCGCTCCGGGTCCAGTGCGGCGAGCAGGTCGGCGGCGTCGTCCGGTTGCATTTCTTCCAGAACATCGGCGACCTTCTCGTCGGACATTCGCTCCAGGAGGCTGACCTGGAATTCGGGCTCCACCTGTTCCAGAGTGTCGGCCAGGTGCTCCACCGGTAGCGACTCGAGCAATTCACCGCTCTCCAGGCGGTTCAAGTCGCTCAAGATTTCCGCCACGTCAGCGGGATGGAGCTTGGTGATTTCTTCGGCGGGCACACGCAAACGCATAAATTGGTCGTGGCGCAACAATTCGACGTTGTCCCACGAAATAACATTTTGCGGGAGAGGTAAATGCAGCGTAGCAGCAACGCTGCGCGTGGGAGTCGCCAGCCCCATGCGACGCAAAACGCCCATCATGCCGATATCCACATTGCTGACGTATAACACACCGCTGACACGCACCAGTTCCAGGTCATTGACGCGCACCACGCGCGCGCCGTCCGTGTCGATGATCTGTTTGTCGAGCACATCGCGGGAGAGGAATACTTCGTCTTCCGTGGGAACGTAAGTTGGCACATCTTCCACGTGGCAGCGCAGCAGAATGGTAGGCGCGAACAGTGACATGACCTCTTTGTAGGAGATGATCTTTTCTTCTGTGCGGGAGCGTACTACTACGGCCTCCACCAATGGATGCGCAAAACCCGCCAGTTCGCGTACCACCAGATCGTTCAATTTGCCAATGTAGTTCCCGTCCAGGTCCGTGACGGTGCGGTCGAGAATATCGCTCAGAAAAGCCATGGTTACCTCCAAAAGAAATTTGAAAACAAAACGTGGTGAAGGCAACAAAAAACCGCCTTCACTGGCGAAAGGCGGCGTTTCTGAGACACGTGGGCGTATCAAATCACCCGTCTGCGGCCCTCAATAAGGCCACTGCAGCGAGGTGAACGTACCGGAACGCGTCTGTGCGAAACGCTGAATTCGCCGGGTAAGTGGGGGTTTTAGTTTACTATCCGCGTCCACGCGACCACCTCCTTGCATCCGTGTAGTTGGATTAGCCGATAGCCCTACACGGCGGCAAAAAGAAACCTCCCGGTAGGATACCAGGAGGATAGACACAATGACCCGTTTCTTACGGGAAGACCTCCTGGTTGAGCTTTGACACTGCGCGTCGTAGGGCATTTCCCAGCCATTTTGAGCGGGGCCTTCTGCCGACCCGGCTTGTTCTACCCTTTGGCGTCTCTCGACGTTTCAGGGCAATGGCCTGTGTCCCACGCAGACGCCTGGCCTAACGAGGGTTCAGTTTGCGCCGTTACTATACTCCGATGTTAAAGAAACGTCAAGAAAACGCTTGCAAAAAATTTAATCTGTTTTGATTCTGTAAGGGCCATAAACTTCAGGAATCGGTGGAGTGAATCAAGACCCGCTTCAACTCCAAACGACCAAAAATCGTCGGCTGAGATTCCATAAATCGGACAAATTTCCTCTATAATAGGGTGGGTTTTGATTTCATCCATATATCATTTACCCTGGAGGAGAATCGAAATGAGTTTAGGCTTGATCTTCAAATTATTTCACGTATTAGCCGCCTTCGCTCTGGTTGGCGGTGACATTGGGCGGACCTTCGCGCTGCAACGCGCCAAGCAATCGAAAGACGTCAAAGTCGTCAGCGAAATGATGCAGGTTTTCATGTTCGCAACGACCAAGGTCGTTTCCCCCGCCGGAGCCCTTGTATTTCTGCTGGGCTTGATCACCGCCTGGCTGGAAGGGTGGCCTATTCTGGGATCGCTGCAAGGTGGGCAAGTCAACTGGGTCTTCACAGCATTACTGCTCAACTTGCTAATCATCGTCCTGGTCATCGTCGTCCTGGCGCCGCGAGGCAAAATCATCGGGCAGGCCATTGGCGCGGCCATGGGAAAAGGCGAGGTCACCAGCGAGTTGACCGCTGCGCTCAACGACAAAGTTCTTAATTACGGTTTGCGAAGCGAATTCGCTCTTATTGGCCTGATCATCATTTTGATGGTGCTAAAACCGTTTTAAGCGCACATAATTTACAAGCGCCCGACGGTTTATCGTCGGGCGCTTGTAAATTAAGGATAGTCTGTTCACAGGAATTTGTGGATGCGTAAACGGCCATCGCTGTCGGGCTCGAACGTCAAAGGGCCCTGTGGGACGTCAGATTCGACTTCAAGGTAACCGGCGTCCATATATTCCCATATCACCTGGAAAGGCAACTTATCGGCCTGCCATTTTTCGACGACCACAACCCCATGTCCGGGCAGGATGGTGAAAGCTACCAAGCGCGAGTCATCGGGGTTACGCAACGTCTCGGAGCGCGAAAAAGCCTCGTAGATGCCATGCGCCTGCGCCTCTGTGGAACAAGAGACGGGATAATGGTAATAGGGCAGATCCAGCGGCACGTACTCAACAAAAGTTGGATCGAAAGCCGCCACCCCGCGATGGCCGTGCAGCTTCGAACGGGCAACCGGCACCGGATAGCGTTTTCCGTCAACTTCTACCGTCACTTTGGGGAGCGGTTCGTCGAGCGCGATCATTTCCACCGCTTCAGAGGAAGGCGGATCATTGCGATGCCCGGCCACGTGCCGCACCTGCGCGCCCTTTCCGCCGGGGCGCACACCGACGATGACGGCCAGGTCGTTCTCGGTGATGTTATCCTTGTCGACAGGGCGCGCACTGCCGGTGATGGTCGCAATCAATCCGGGCAGGCGCGGCTCCCAGGTGCCGAAACAACCTTCGCTGTATTGGTCGGCCACAGCATCCCCAATGGACGGTACGGCCACCAGCTTGGCAATCTCCACCGTCTGCGTGAAGAAATGACGTTTGCCCAGTTCACGGGCGGCGTTGAGCATTGCCGTGGGCGCATCGAACGCCTGCCAATCGGCGGCAGGAATCGGGGCCCCTACGACTTCGTGATTGGTAATTTCACCCGTGCTCATCACCGTAGCGATGCGCAAGGCGATATCGCGGTAGAAAGCCGCTTCGTCGGCGCCGTCGGTGCGAGGGTGCGCCCCCACCAGGTCGAAGGTATAGGCCTCGTCGGGGCGGTCGTCTCCGACGAGCAGGATAATCCGGATACTTTTGATCTGCGCCTGGAGCAGGCGTTCGAGCGCCATGACAGGTCCGCCGCGTGCGCCCTGCTCGATGAGGGTATCAAACGCCGAGGGCGCCAGTCCGGGGAAGGCAAAATCCGCTGGATCGCGTGGAATCTTATGTAGGGCTTGCTCGAAATGGTCGAGCATTCGACGGAGTTCGTCCGGGGTAACAGGGATCAGGGTCAGGATCGTTGGCGCATGCTTCAGGCCGAAACGGCGGCGAGAGGTGAACAACAAAGAGTCGCGCCAGTTCAAGGGTTGTGCGAACGGAGCCGTCGTCAGAATCAAATCGGTCGCTTCGTCCGGTACATCCTGCACCGTATGCCCCAGGCTGCGGAACATATCCAGCAACTTAGGAACCGCTACTTCCAACAAAGGCGACATCTGTCCGGGAACGAAGCTCAGACAGATGGGGCGCAGCCACGAATGGACATGCTGCTCCGTTGGCGAGAGGTGAACACTATTCATGGAAACCTCCTAAAATCGTACGCGTGCCGTAACCATAGGTTACAGGGGAAACGACTAAAGTGCGCCTATTTTACTCTTCATTATCATTTCGTACTGGTGTAAAGAAATACACGCAAATCGCCACTTCGATGCACCCAATGATGAAATTCGTCAAAGTGTTGGTTGCGCCGGCACGTTTCCTGGCACCAGAAGGGTCCAAGGGGAAGGCCACCAAAACAAAAAGCCCCTGCCAAAACAGGGGCCTCTGTTTATTCAATCCAGGTCGTTCGATCTTCAAAGGAGGGCCGCTCCTCCGTAATAGGGGACATATCGGGATAACCGATATAAAGAAAGGAGATCAAATTCTGTTGGGGCTGAAACCCCAGGAACTTTTTGACTTCGGGGTTACGCGCAGCATCTCCCGTGCGCCAATAACCGGCCAAACCGAGCCCATGCGCAGCCAGCAGTAAATTCTCGCAAGCCGCCGCAGTCGCGCAGATATTTTCCAGTTCCACCACGCGCTGCTCAGCAGGTTGGTCTACGCCCACGGCGATCAGCACCGGTGCCCGCAACGGTTTGCGACGTTCCTTATCCAGCGCATCTGGCGGCACATCGGGAAAGCGCCGGTGAAAAACCTCCGCCATCACATCACCCAATCTTTCACGCCCTTTGCCCGTCATAACCACGAAACGCCAAGGCCGTACACGATAATGATTAGGAGCCTGCACGGCAGCAGACAAAAGTTTTTCGATCAGTTCATGCGGCACAGGGTCGGGTTTGACCTTGTTAACAGAATGACGCGTATGAATCGCTTCTAAAACATCCACGAGATACCTCCTTACCATAAATTCTAAGATGGGTTCCCTTGAAAAACGATGGCTCTTTGGGAATCAGCGTGACGAAACGGATAGTTGGGGGTGTGTGCAGCACCACGGAAAATCCTAGAGAACCAAAACGATTTTAACACGCCCAGGAAGAATGTCAAAGACTCGCCCGGTGGTAATCAAATTGGGGATATACGCGATACCCGTGTCCGCTATAATGATGGAGAGGAAACGACCATGAAAACACCCGCCATTTTATCCTTAATGATTGTCCTGACTTTGGTACCTTGTTCGCTTCCACTCTTCGGGCTTTCTCCCGAAGCACAAGCCACGCAGACCGCGCAGGCAGCGACGGCTACCGCCACACTCTGGACGCTTACACCCACCATAACAGATACCCCGACGCCGACTGCCACCCAAACGCCGACCATCACCCCGACGGCGACGATCACACTCACCCCTACCATTACCGAAACGCCGACGATAACACCCAGCCCGACGTTCGACTTTCCGGATGTGACCGTCAATGAGCAGGCGCATTGTCGCTACGGTCCAAACGTTGCCTACCTGCATGCAGCCGACTTGTATCCCGGCGATACCGGAACCGTGCGCGGGCGCTTCCAACTGAGCAAATGGCTACTGGTGAAATTTGATAAGCTGAATTACTTCTGTTGGGTTGCCCCCTCGGTGGTGGATGTGGTCGGCGACATCACGCGCGTCAGGTTTACGGAACCGTTACTTCCGGGCCCAAGCGTGCTCTATAAACCCCCGAAAAACGTCCAGGCCGTGCGTGACGGCGATAAAGTCACTATCACCTGGGATGTCGTCAAGATGACAACTGACGACGACCGCGGCTATTTTCTCGATATCTTCGTCTGCCAAAAAGGGAACTACCTGTGGTGGCCCGTGGCTCTGGATAACGAGAATGACACTACTTACATCGTCAAAGACCAGAAGGGGTGTTCAGCCGCTTCGGGCGGAAAGCTATACGCCGTCGAAAAGCATGGGTATACCCGGCCGGTGGAAATCTCCTGGCCCCAACCCTGACCGAATTCTCTGTACCCAAAACCCCGCCGAAAAGCGGGGTTTTCTCTTCATAACGTATTTGTAACGCAATTGGCTATATCATGAGGAACAATTTTGTGCAAAAATAGGCATGGTTCAGAATTGCCCAATTATGGGCAAAAACACCTTTACAATTTTATGCGAGATTGGTATCTAATTTCAACCTGCATTTGACGATCAAAGCTCATTTCTGTAGGAAAAAGCCATATATAGGGCTGTGTGAAACCAGTATCTTCATGAAATTTGTAAAGCTGATCTTGGCTGAATGTGAACCGTGCCCAAAAATACATCTAGGCATCAAGTAGTCTACTTCACACCGCATTGATTAAAAATCGTTTTATATCGAAATGCTATTTCTCAAAGGAGAAAGAGGAGGTCACCTTGTTCACCAAAAGATTTTTCCTATCATTGCTGACTGTAGCTATCTTGCTAATGTCCTTCACGACCACCAGCAACGTTCGGGCCTGGTCGGGCTGTGGTACCAGTTACACCGTTCAACGGGGTGACACGCTGGGCATAATCGCCAATCGTTGCGGCACCACCCTTGCCGCGCTGCGCCTGGCAAACCCCAACATTGGCAATGGTTACTGGATTTATGCCGGCCAGACGTTGCTTCTGCCTGGGGCTCACTTCAACAATGGCAATGGTTATGCCACATATATCGTGGCACGCGGCGACACGCTGCGCTCGTTGGCTGCCCGTTACGGCACCAGCATGGCTGCTCTCGCCAACCTGAACGGCATTTACAATTACAACCTCATCTATGAAGGCCAACGCCTCATCGTTCCCGCGGGCGGCGCACCTACCCCCGCGCCACAGCCCAGCCCGGTCGCAGGCGGCACCTACATCGTTCAATGGGGCGACACGCTGCGCAAGATTGCCGACCGCATGAATGTCAGCGTCAACGATCTACTGGCAGTGAATACGCAAATTTGGAATCCTAACTGGATTTACATCGGTGAAGTGATCTATCTGCCGCAAGCCCCTTCGCTTTACACCGTCAAGCCCGGCGACACGCTCAAAATCATCGCCGCCCGCTATGGCACCAGCGTGGATAATTTGCTGGCGCGCAACCCGCAGATATGGAATCCAAACTGGATCTACGTCGGCGAAGTAATTCGGGTCTGGTAACCGCAACGTCCAAAACAGGCGCTAAAGCGTAGATCACTCAAACAAAAATCCCGGAGGCTTTATACCTCCGGGATTTTTTCGCTCAAAGACGAATGATCTACTTATTGTCAGCGTGCTTGAGCGCCACCTGGGCAGCCGCCAGGCGCGCGATCGGCACACGGAACGGCGAACAGGAAACATAGTTGTTCCCAATCAGGTGACACCACTCGATGGATTCTGGGTCGCCGCCATGTTCGCCGCAGATGCCCACTTCCAGTTCGGGGCGGGTCTTACGGCCCTCGGTGATGGCCCATTGCATCAGCTTGCCCACGCCATCGCGGTCAAGAGTCTGGAAGGGGTTCTTGGGCAGAATGCCCTGTTCCACGTAAGTGACCAGGAAGTTGCGTTCGGCGTCGTCACGCGAGTAGCCAAAGGTCATCTGGGTCAGGTCATTCGTCCCGAAGGAGAAGAACTGCGCCAGCTTGGCAACTTCACCCGCGGTGACGGCGGCACGCGGAATTTCGATCATCGTACCGAATTTGTACGAGAATTCAACTTTCTTCTCGTCCATGACGGCTTTAGCGATGCGCTCCAGGCGCGGCTGGATCCATTCGAGTTCCTTGACCGTGCCGGTCAGCGGGATCATTACTTCAGGCTTGACCACGACACCACGCTTGGTGCAGTCTGCGGCAGCCTCGAAGATAGCGCGCACCTGCATCTCGACGATTTCGGGCATGGCGATACTCAAACGCACGCCGCGCAGGCCCATCATCGGGTTGGACTCGTGCAGGCTCTTGACGGCGGTCAGCAGGTCTTCTTTCTCCTGCAAGCCTTTCGTCTCGCCCTTGACGCGCATGGTGATAACTTCCTCAAACAAGGCCTCTTCATCGGGCATGAACTCATGCAACGGCGGGTCGATCAGGCGGATGATGACCGGATAGCCGTCCATCGCCTCGAACAACCCGTCGAAATCCTTGCGCTGCGTTGGCAGCAACTCGTTCAGCGCTTTTGTGCGCTCTTCGGAAGTCTTGGCCAGAATCATGCGCTGGACGATGGGCAGGCGTTCCGGCTCGAAAAACATGTGCTCGGTACGGCACAGTCCGATCCCTTTTGCGCCATACAAGCGAGCGCGCTGCGCATCCTTCGGATAATCGGAATTAGCCCACACCTGAAGACGGGCAATTTCATCGGCCCAATTTAGCAAATCCAGCAGTTCGGTCTGCTCCTCGATGGAAGGCGCCACCGTCGGAATCTTGCCGACGAACACCTGTCCGGTCGTGCCATCGACAGAAATCCATTCCCCTTCTTTGACGATCTTGTCGTCGACGGTCATAACACGCTTCTCGAGATCGATCGTGATGGTGGATGCGCCCACTACACAGGGGATACCAAACTGTCGGGCGACGACCGCTGCGTGAGAGGTCGCGCCGCCTTCACTGGTAAGCACACCTTTGGAGGCGATCATGCCATGCACATCATCTGGCTTGGTAAAGGGCCGCACCATAATGGTGGCCTGCTTTTCTTCTTTCGCCATCTTCTCGGCAGTATCGGCATCGAAATAGGCCTGACCCACGGCGGCGCCCGGCGAGGCATTCACGCCCTTGGCAAAGAAGGTGCCTGAGCTTTCGGCTTCTTTCTTCGCCTTTTCGTCAAATTGGGGGTGCAAGAGCGTATCGACGTTTTCGGTGGTTACGCGCTGGACGGCGTCAGTCTTGGAAATCAAGCCCTCGTTGACCATGTCGACGGCAATTTTGACTGCGGCCTTGGCCGTACGCTTGCCAGTGCGAGTCTGGAGCATCCACAACTTACCGCGCTCGATGGTGAACTCGACGTCCTGCATATCTTTGTAGTGCTTCTCAAGTTTGCCGGTGATGTCCATGAACTGGTTGTAAACATCCGGCATCCTCTTATCCATATTTTCGATGGGATCCGTATTACGGATGCCCGCCACCACGTCCTCCCCTTGCGCGTTAAGCAGGTACTCGCCCATCATCTTGGTCTCGCCCGTAGACGGGTTGCGCGTGAAGGCCACCCCGGTACCGGAGTCGTCGCCCATGTTTCCAAAGACCATGGTGACGATGTTGACGGCGGTACCCAGATCATCCGGGATTTTGGTCGCGCGGCGGTAATCGACGGCGCGCTTCCCGTTCCAACTCTTGAACACAGCCTCGGTAGCCAATTCCAGTTGCTTGATGGGGTCCTGGGGAAAGTCAAAGCCTTTATGCTGTTTGATGATGCCTTTGTAAGTCTCGACGATTGATTTCCAATCATCGGCAGTCATCTCGGTATCGAGCTTATAGCCTTTTTTCTTTTTGAATTCCTTCAGCGCTTCTTCGAAGGGCTCATCAGGGATGTCGAGCACCACCGAACCGAACATCTCAACCAAGCGGCGGTATGCGTCGTACACAAAACGCGGATTCCCTGTCAGCTTGATCATCCCCTCGGCGGTCGTGTCGGTCATGCCGATATTGAGCACGGTGTCCATCATGCCGGGCATGGAAAATTTTGCGCCGGAGCGGCAAGAAACCAGCAATGGATTGGATGCATCACCGAACTTCTTGCCTGTTTTCTTTTCGACTTCTTTCAATGCAGCAAGTTCCTGCTCCCACATTCCCTCCGGGAATTTTCCGCTTGCTGAATACGCGTTGCACGCCTCTGTGGTCGCAGTAAATCCAGGCGGAACGGGAACACCGGCGCGGGTCATATCAGCCAACCCGGAGCCCTTACCGCCTAGCAGGCCGCGTACACCATCCCAAGAGCCGGTGTACTTCTCAGCCTCTGCAACCTCCTCAAAGAGGTAAACCCATTTCTTTGCCATGCAGGCCTCCTAAAAATGGTAATAATGACGGTTCTTCAGAAATCTTCGTGGAACAGGCATGGAAAATCGGGAAAAAGCCACCCCACGGCGACCCCTGGAGAGCCATATTGTCAGGGACATATCAGGAGAAGTTTACCATAAACGTCGGAACGAATGCCATGATTTTGCGTAACATTTCCCATTACTTTCATCACCTCCGCCCTGAGGGAACTTCGCCAGAAGCGTCGCGCACGCTCCCACAAATCTGCTTCCTTCTGCTGATTCCCAGACAGCCATTTTCTTTTGTAAACAACCTGCAAAGTTGACTATATATAAAATAGGAGATAATTTCTCTAGGTATTTATAGGAACTATGACATTGCTAAAAGTACTCACCATTGACGACGATCCTGCGATGACCGAACTGCTCGGCTTGCTTCTCAGAAGCCAGGGGTTGGATGTTATTTCGTCGAACGACGGCTACGAGGGCATTGACCTGACCCGCACGCAACATCCAGACATTGTTATTCTCGACTTAATGATGCCAGGCATCGATGGGTGGCAAATTTGCAAAACAATTCGTTCTTTCAGCAAAGTGCCCATTGCGATCCTTTCTGCCCTGGATGACCCGGCTATGGTTGCCAGCGCATTAGATGCAGGCGCAGATGACTTTATGGTCAAACCCGTCGCAACCAGTGTATTGATGGCACACATCAATAACCTGACGCGCCGGGCTACCGTTGAAAACAATACCATGCAAATGATCCGGCAGACAGGCCAGTTGCACGATTCGGGGGCCTTCAGCCAAAAACCTTTGCAGGCCTGAATAGCGGCGGTACAATAATAAAAAACGAGTCCTTTAGAAATCACCACAGATAGCCAAAAGTGGGGTCTTATCTGTGGGGTGAGTTTTTTCCTTAAAGGGCCGTAAAATTCAGGAGGCCTGCTTTGCAAACCTGCACACGCTGCAACGCGTTTTCTCCAGACACCGCCGTGGAATGTGTCAATTGTAGAGCCGATTTACGCGAGTTCTCGACCACTGCTGTTGCGCTGAAACGCTTCAAAGAAAACCCGCGGGTGACCGCCATTCGTATCAACGTCGCTGGAGACGCTTGCCCACTGTGTTACGAGTCGCGGGGTACGTTTCCCAAGGATGAAGTCCCGGTCTTGCCGCACGAGGGCTGTTCGCACGCGCACGGTTGTCGCTGCACCTATGAACCGATCTTGAGCGAGATTTACCCGTAGCTTTCTTCACCGATACCTGCCTGCCCGCCAAATGGCGGGCAGGTTTGATTCCAGCAAAGAGGTCTTCGCGCCAGTACTGCAACTTCCTCAACTTGTAGGGTTGTGTTCTGGATTTCTTCCACTTTCATAAAGTTGCGGCGCTAGATCAACTTCTTCAGCGCCTCCGCCGTTTCAGCGGGCGACTCCAGCGCCGGGGAATGGCCAACTCCCGGCAGTTCCAGCAGACTCGCGTTGGGAAGATGTGCCGCCGTCTCGCGTGAGCGTTCCGGCGGAATCAGTTCGTCGGCCAGACCATACACCAGCGTAACGGGAAACGCAAAGCTCGCCAATAAGTCAAGTGAGTCGGGGCGTTCGGCCATAGCCTGGAGCGCTCCAGCAATCCCTTTTGGCGGCTGGCGCAGGATCATCTCACGAAAGAAGGGAATATTATCGGGATTGGCCGAAAGCTTGGGTGCCATTGCGTCGGCCAGAAACTCCAGCCCCTCGGCCAGCACCCGTTCAGCCTGGGTATAACGCCCGCTTTTGCGCTCCGGCGTGTCAGGCGCCGCTTGCGAAGCGACCAGCCCCAGGCCTTGCACCCGTTCGGGATAAGCCCGCGCGAAAGCCAAGGTCACGTACCCGCCCATTGAGTGCCCGGCGATACAGGTTTTTCGAATCCCCAGGTGATCGAGCAACTCGGCCAGGTCGGCGGCAAGGTCTGCCATGGTGTATGGGCCCGACGAGGGCATTTCGGAAGCGCCCAGGCCGCGCAGGTCCGGCACGATCACATCGAAGTGCTGCGCCAGAAAAGGCAGGAGTGGTTGCCAGGCAACGTGATCCAAGGGGAAACCGTGGACGAGCAGCAGAGGAATTCCCTGGCCCTGTCGTTCATACGCCAAAGAAATACCGTTCACTTTTACCGTTTGCATTATTTTCTCTCCTCACAGAAAAAGGCCCCCAAGATTATCCGTGGTGAAGCAGATTCTCGAAGACTCTAGAAATGCATGAATTCCATACCACGAAAATGCGCTACTGTTCTTCTTTATCTATCCAGCGCCGCGCAAACGTCAGCGCTTCGGCGCGCGTCGACACCGTCCCGGCGGCCTGCTCTTCACGGATAGCTTCCAGCAGACGTCCTACCTGACGGCCTGGTCTGAGGCCAAAGGTGGCAATCAGGTCGTCACCGTTGAGCAACGATGGCGGATGGACGGCTTCCTCCGGGCGTTCATACCAGGCTTCCAAGAGCGTACGGCAGGTCTCCAGGGCCGCATTCCAGGTTTCCTGGTTGAGCGTCTGTTCATACGTCCCACGCAGGTCGGCCAGGGAAAGCAGCACCAGGTCGGGAGCCGCCGGGCCGACGTCTCTGAAAAAACGGTAGAGCGCCTTACGGGTGATATGTTTCTGCTGCGCAACGAGGCGATTGGTATAGAAATGAATGCGCATGTGAAAACGGACGATGGCCTTCAGTCGGTCCAGTTCATCGTTGCTCAGGTGCAGGGCCATCCCACGTTTGACGGCAACCAACGCGCCTTGTTCATCATGCCCCAGAAAGCGAATGCGCCCATTCTGGATTGTTTTAGCCTGCGGCTTGGCGATGTCGTGATAAAGCGCAGCGAAGAAAAGCAGGGCGCGGACGCTGCGCTCGGTATTGAGCCTGGGGCCCAGGTGTTCGGCAAGCTGCGCTCGGTAGCGCCCCAGATGCAAGACCAGTAGACTGTTGAACAGGTCGGCTGCTTTTTCGGCGTCATATTCGGGAGCCAGCACCTGCAGCATACCTTCGAGGTGACGCAGCACCGCCAACGTATGCGTCCAGACTTCGTAGGCGTGCGGCGGCGATTGTTCGACACCTTTGAGCGCCACGAGTTCAGGCAACAAAATGGGAAAAACGCCAAGCCGCTCGAGCGCCCGCATGCTGGCGTCGGGATTGGGGCCGCTCAGAATTTTGAACAGTTCGTCGCGTTGGCGTTCCGGCGAAATATCTTCCAGGCCAGGGATGGCGGCCTTCATCCAGCGACGCGTCTGAGATTCTATGGAAAACGCCAGGGAGGCGGCCTGCCGCACCGCGCGCAGAATCCGCAGCGGGTCGTCGATGAAAGCTGTCGGCGCGCAGGCGCGGATCGTTTTTGTACGCAGGTCGGTTGCGCCGCTTAACGGGTCCAGTATTTCGCCGGTATGCGCGTCGAGGGCAATGGCGTTGACGGTGAAGTCGCGCGCCTTCAAGTCGGCGTCCAGGCTGGGGCCGCGCAACCCGGCAAAGTCGAGCACTTCGCGCGTTCCGTCTGGCTTGGTGAGCAGCACACGCGCCGTGTCGTTCTCAAGGTCCAGTGGGAAAAAAGCGGCCGCAAGCGCGTTGGCAATTTTTTTCGCCAGTTGCACGCCGCCCGATGGAACCACAAAATCGAGGTCGTGGGTCGGACGTCCCAGTAGCGAATCGCGTATCGCGCCGCCGACAAGATACACGGGAAGACCCGTCGGCAAGCTGTCACGAATTTTTTGGAACAAAGGGGAATTCAAAATGGGGAGGAAATCAGGCACAAAACGGATCTCAGGGATCTCCTTGCGACGCAAAAGGCGGGCGGCGTCCATGACTTCCTCGCGCGTGGTTCCCTGAGCGACCACTTTTCCGCGCAGGATGGCAACCCAACGCCCCGCGTACGCAGACAATTCGTGAGGCAGAGATTCCTTTTTCATCCTTCCATCAGGCGTAAGGCGGCTGATAACGGGCCAGATCGGCGGAGGCAATAAAGGGCAGGTGGCGATAACGCTCGTCGATGTCGATGCCGTAGCCAAAGATATATTTATCGGGCACGTCGAAGCCGACGTAATCGACCGGCACGGGCACTTCGCGGCGGTCTTTCTTGTCCAACAAAACGCAGACGCGCAGGCTCTTGGGGGCACGCGTTTTGAGCATTTCGGTCACGTGCGCCAGCGTCCGTCCGCTATCGACGATGTCTTCCACGAGCAGAACATTCTTGCCCTCGATGTTGGTCTGCAAATCCAGATTGACGCGCACATTGCCGCTGGAAGCATAGCGCCCGACGCCGTACGAGGAAAGCGACATGCAACCGAAGCTGTGCTGGATGCTGAGGCAACGCGTCAGATCGGCAGCAAAGGGGACGCCGCCGCGCAACAGACACACGACCAACAGGTCGTCGTCGTCATAATCATGACTGACTTGACGACCGATCTGGGCCACGCGCTGCTGCAAGGTCTGTTGGTCGACGAGCACCTCGTCGATAAATTCGCGATAATCCTGCAAGCGGCCTCCTCAGACGGAACTGCACGAATCGGGCAACCCGCCGCCTGGATTATACCTCTCGAGGTCCACCACCCCGATGAAGGGGAGGTTGCGGTAATACTCGTCCAGGTCGAGCCCGTAGCCAAAGACGAATTTATTGGGGATGGCAAACCCGCGGTAATGGATGGGAACCTGCGTCTCGCGGCGCTCCACCTTATCCAACAAAGCGCACACCCTGAGTGACTTCGGAGCGCGCGTTCCCAACATCCCCAAAACGTGATCGAGCGTTCGTCCGCTATCGACGATGTCTTCCACCAGCAGGACGTTCTTGCCCTCGATGTTGGTTCGCAAATCCAGATTGACGCGCACATTGCCGCTGGAACTGCGAGCGCCGCTGCCGTACGACGAAATCGCCATACAATCGATGGCATGCGGGACGGCAATATGGCGCATCAGATCCACCATGAACGGCAATGCGCCGCGCAGGATGCAGATCAACAAAAGGTTCTGCCCCTGGTAATCCCGGTTGATTTCCTGCGCCAACGCTTCCACACGCGCGTTGAGCGTCACTTCGTCGATCAGTATCTCAGCCAGAAAATGGTGATAATCCTGCATGCCATTTGCCTTTATACTCGCAGCCAGAAGAACAGAAGCGCATTTGAGGCCCATCCGTCAGCGCGGAACTTCATGATGCTGGCGACAGCGCGCTTCGTACATTTCGGAAGCGCCTACGATGACGACGGGGTCGTCATAGCGAGCCGGTTTGCCATTGACCAGGCGTTGCGTGCGCGAAGCCGGTTCACCGCACACCATGCAAATCGCCTGGAGTTTGTCGACACGTTCGGCTTTCGCTATCAAGACTGGCATCGGGCCAAAGGGCTCGCCACGGAAGTCCGTATCCAGCCCGGCGACGAGCACGCGCAGGCCGCGTTCAGCGAGTTGCGTCGCTACTTCGACGATGTCCTCATCAAAGAATTGGGCCTCGTCGATACCGAGGACCGTCGTATCGGCCTTGATGCCTGCCAGAATATCGGCAGCCTTCCCCACCGGAATCGCATCAAAATCTGCCCCGGCGTGCGACGTCACCTTCTCGACAGCGTAACGCACGTCGATGGTCGGCTTGAAAACCTGCACGCTCTGGCGTGCGATCACCGCCCGGCGCAAACGACGGATCAGTTCATCCGTCTTCCCACTGAACATCGAACCACAAACAACCTCGATTGAGCCATGATGGTGGACCATGACCACTCCCAAAATGGATTTTTAGGCAAGAAAACAGGCAGATGCGATTTGCACCTGCCTGTTAAGTTTAACTGATATTGCGGAGTTTTACGCCGCTTCCTTGGATGCCTCCGGAACCTGATAACCCAAAGCACGTAATTTCTTCTTGCTGTCGATCAGGCCTTTGCGGCCAAAACCTTCCACCGCCAATACGGCAGCATCGCCCTGTTCCAATTTCTCGAGGTACTGGCCCACAGTCGTCAAGCCGGCCTTGGCGAGTGCCTCGGTTGCACGCGTGCCCAATCCCAGGTCAGATAACGGGCGATTGGGAGAGAACTGCGCCTCTTCTTTGGCTTTCTGCCGTTCGACGTAGTCCTGACGAGCCTGCAATTTCTTGTAAAACCGATCCACCTGCCCTTCCACATCCAACAAGCGTTGCTGCTCGCCGGAGAAGAACGGATGGCAGTTGGAACAAACCTCAACGGTAATGGATTTCCTGGTCGAACCAGTCTTCCAAGTGGTGCCACAGGAAGCGCACGTCACCGTGGCGTCCAGATAATATGTCGGGTGAATTTTCGGTTTCATTCGAATTCCTATCTTACGCAGCCTGGAGTGCTTCCGCCGGCAGGACGCTTACGCGTTTACGGCCCTGCACAATATCGAAAACGACCACGCCGTCGATCGTAGCGAACAAAGTATCATCTTTGCCGATGCCAACGTTAAGACCGGGCTTGATATGCGTTCCGCGCTGGCGCACAAGAATATTACCAGAAAGCACAACTTCACCAGCGTACTTCTTGACACCCAAACGTTGGGCGTTACTGTCGCGTCCGTTGCGGCTGGAGCCGCCACCTTTTTTATGAGCCATGTTAGCCTCTCTTATTTATCCTGGATCTTTTCAATCGAAAGGCGGGTATAGTTTTGACGATGACCGCTCTTTTGGCGAATACGTTTCTTGGGCTTGTACTGGAAGTGGATGACCTTTTCACCCTTGAAATGCTCCACCACCTTCGTCTTGACAGAAGCACCCTCTACAGTGGGTGCGCCGACGGTGACATCCTCACCGTTTACCAACAGAAGCACTCGCTCGAGGTCGAGATTCTTACCGGCTTCGACAGACAGGCGATCCACTTCGATCGTCCCGCCTTCGACGGCTTTATATTGCTTGCCGCCACTTTCCACGATTGCATATTTCATGATCGTTGTTCTCCTGGTCTTCGCTTCACCGCAGTCATCGCGCAATGCGCCACGCTACGAGGAAGCCGGGATGCTTTTACACACAAAAGCTCCGGCGTGATTCTGCCAGAGCAGAGCAGTTATTATACACACCTGAAGATGGAATGTCAACGGCGTTTGCCAAAAAACAGCAATTCCAAATTTGGAACCAGTGAATTTAACGCAAAGCCGCCAAGACGCCAAGTTTTTTCGACTTTTCCCCATAAAATCGACGGAAAGGCCGATTAGCCTCACAACGGAGCAAATTTCTTAA
>JBJKRF010000002.1:0-8661 GCA_046704785.1 Anaerolineales bacterium
TTTGCCGCCAGCTTCCTCCAGACCCCACCTCGCGGTGATGCCCTTGCTCTTGGCTAATGGTTGGTGCAATCAACCTCCATAAGGGTCTTTCACCCTCTAGTCAACGCCCATGCTGGGCGCACAACGAAAATCTCCTGCCGGATGGCAGGAGATTTTCTACAAGTGGAGGAGAAGAGTTTTAGTATGTTTCCAGCCAGACCCACGTGCCTTTGATGTCACTCGCCTTGATCAATCCGTTGCCACTGCTGATGCAAAGCGTAACACCCGATGGGCTGGCCTTTTTGACGTAAGCTGTGTACAGCCCCGGATACCAGCGAACCAGCGAAGAGCCGGACGCATAGAATCGCAATTGGCTGGTTTCCGCGTTGGCCCATTGCTTTTTGTTCTTTTTGACTTTGTAGGTTACGATCCAGTCTTTCTCGGTTTGCGAGGTGCATTTTCCCAGGTGCCAGGAGCTTGCCTCGGCGCGGAGCGGCCCGCCTACTTCCCGATAAATCGTGACACCGCCTGACAGGTGTGATGACTGTTTAGCAAGGACACTCGACGGGAAGGCAAACGCGGTTCCGGCCAGGAGGCTGCTCATCAGGAAAATAGCTGTTACGAGCTTGAAGATTCGATTTTTCATCAGGTCTCCTTGTTCTTGAAACAGTGAGATTCTTTGAAACACGTTGCAACGACTCCCAGAGCTTCAACAAAGGTCAATGCTTCCTTATACCATTCGGTGGAGAACCCCGAAAGGGAATTGTGCAGGGCCTCCATAATCCTTGCGTTTTTTGTCCATAATTTTTGCACAATCGGACTATGGTCTCGTGAGAAAATCCTTTCTAAAAGCATATTATCCCTATCCCTTCTGCACCACACCTCTTATAATAACTGCGCTTTCAAACCAATAGCATTTCTCACTGGAATTTCCATGACTCAACTTGTTGAATGTATCCCTAACTTCTCGGAAGCGCGCCGCCCCGAGGTGGTGGACGAAATTGTCGCGGCGGCGGCCTCTGTATCCGAAATCAACATTCTTGACCGTTCCTCCGACTTTGACCATAACCGTACCGTGCTGACATTTGCCGGGCCGCCGCAGGCCGCTGAAGAAGCTGCCTTCCTCGCCATTCGCAAAGCAGCCGAACTGATCAACCTCGATCACCATACCGGTGAACATCCGCGCATTGGCGCAACGGATGTCGTGCCGTTCGTGCCGCTCTCCGACATCACACTGGACGATTGTGTGGCGCTGGCCAAACGCCTCGGCCAACGCGTTGCCGGTGAACTCAATATTCCTGTTTACTTGTACGAAGCTGCCGCCACCCGCCCGGAGCGGATCAACCTGGAAAACATCCGCAAAGGCCAGTACGAAGGCCTGAAAGCGGCCATCGCGACCGATCCGGATCGCGCACCTGACTACGGCCCGGCGCAGCTTGGCCCTGCGGGCGCCACCGTCATCGGCGTGCGCGCGCCCTTGATCGCCTTCAACGTTTACCTGACTACCGAGAATGTGGACATTGCCAAAAAGATCGCCAAGGCCGTGCGCCAGTCGTCGGGCGGATTGCGCTTCGTCAAGGCGCTGGGGCTGCTCGTCGAAGGTCGCGCCCAGGTTTCGATGAACCTGACCGATTTTCGCCAGACGCCCATCGCGCGCGTGGTCGAAATGGTGCGCCGCGAAGCCGAACGCTACGGTGTAGACATCCATCATAGCGAGATTGTCGGATTGGTGCCGCAAGAAGCCTTGCTAGACACTGCCGCCTGGTATATCCAACTCGATCCGTTCGATAAATCGCAGGTGCTCGAGACGCGCTTGTACTCGTCGGGGCTTTCTGCGCAGGCTGGCAATTTTCTCGATGAATTGGCGGCCCCTACGCCCACGCCAGGTGGCGGCTCGGCAGCCGCTTATTCCGCGGCGCTGGCAGCCGGGTTGGTCTCGATGGTGGCCGGGTTAACCGTCAGCAAGAAAAAGTACGCCGAAGTTGCCGGTGAGATGAAATCGCTCCGCGAGCGCGCTGAAAAACTACGCGGCGAACTGACCCGTGCAATTGCCGAAGATTCCAAGGCTTTCGAAGCCGTCATGGCTGCCTTCCGTTTGCCGAAAAACACCCCCGAACAAGAAGCCGCTTGTACCGCCGCCATCGAAGAAGCCACCTTGCACGCCGCAGAAGTTCCCTTGCGTGTAGCTCGCCAGGCGGTGGAAATTATGAGCCTAGCGGAGCGCTGTGCCGTGGTTGGTAATCTCAACGCCATATCCGATGCGGCCGCGGCCGTGTCCATTGCGCGGTCTGCGCTGATCTCTGCCGGTTATAACGTGCGCATCAACGTCGACTCGCTGCAAAAGAAGAACGGCGGCGCGGCCCTTGTGCTCGAAGTCGAGGCGCTCGAAGCGCGTGCGGCGCGCATCAACCGTCAGGTGCGGCATACCTTGAAAGACCGCGCCGGGTTGAAGTTGGAATGAGAAAGCTCCTCGTTTTGCTGGCGTTGGTCGCGCTGTTGGCGGCTTGCGCTCCTGCCGGCGCGTCGGAACAGTCCACCCGCGGCCTGTCCCCCGTGCTACAGGCCGTTTCCACGCTGGGGGCGCAGGCCACACCCTACCCGACGGCGTGTCCGCGCCTGGTCATGCAGATGACGGCCAAAGCCCAGATCACGCCCTTTTTAACGTCCGCTCCCAGCGCGGCGTCTCCTGCGGCAATGACCTGTAGCGCCGCCGAGACGAGTTGTATCGTCGCCGGGCATTTTGTCTTCCAAAATCCGTTGCCCGCCACTGTCGATCAGGCAGTGGATCAGACCTACCGTTATGGCACGACAGAAGAAGGAAAACGCGAACCACATCATGGCGACGATTTTCTGCCAAGCGTGGAAGGCACGCCTGTCTTGGCTGTTGGGGATGGCAGCGTGGTCGTAGCCGGAAACGATAAGCTGACTTTATATGGTTGGGTGACGAATTTGTACGGCAACCTGGTGGTGCTCGAACATCACCTGCCTGGCTTCGAGCAGCCGGTTTACACGCTCTACGGGCACCTGTCGCAAGTGAATGTAAAGGTGGGCCAAAACGTCAAAGCCGGCGACGAGATCGGTGAGGTGGGTTCGACCGGCATCGCCATTGGCAGCCACCTGTACATCGAAGTGCGTATGGGCAAAAATGACTACAAGTCCAATCGTAACCCCGACCTGTGGCTAAAACCCTTGCCTGGGGAAGGCGTCTTGGCCGGTCAACTGGCCGACGCCAACGGCGATTTGCTGCGCGGCAGGATCAACATCCAGCGGCTGGAAAACGGCCAGATTATGCCCGATCAGATTTATCCGCTGGAGACGTATACGCCCGAAAACGGACAGAGTGTTAACGGCGACGATCTCTGGCACGAGAATTTTGCCACAGGCGGCTTGGCCGCCGGAGAATATCGTTTGACCTTTCTTTATAGTGGCCGTCTCTACGAGCAGCACGTCGAAGTCCAGGCCGGCAGGTTGACGCTGGTCAAATTTGTCGTTCAATAAATTGTCGGCTCATGGAGATTCCCTGAATAATAAAAGCCTGAACAACAATGGAATATTGCATTAATCCCACCAAAGGAGAGCACTCATGGGTTTGAAGCCTGACCACTGGATTTGCAAGATGGCGCAGGAGCACAAAATGATCGAGCCGTTCGTGGAGAACCAGGTACGCAACGGCGTGATTTCGTATGGTGTTTCGTCGTACGGCTACGATATTCGCGTGGCGGATGAGTTCAAGATATTCACCAATGTCTTCGGCGCCACGGTCGACCCCAAGCAATTCGACCCCAAGTCGATGATCGATTTCAAAGGCGAAATATGCGTCATTCCGCCCAATTCTTTCGCGCTGGCGCGCACGGTGGAATATTTCCGGATTCCGCGCAAGGTGTTGACCGTGTGCCTGGGAAAATCGACCTACGCGCGCTGTGGCATCATCGTCAATGTGACGCCCTTCGAGCCGGAGTGGGAAGGCTTTGTGACCCTCGAAATTTCCAATACCACGCCGCTGCCGGCCAGAATCTATGCCAATGAGGGCATTGCGCAGGTCTTGTTCTTCGAAGCTGACGAGGAATGCCAGACATCCTACGCCGACAAAAAAGGCAAATACCAGCGCCAGCAATCGATCGAGTTGCCAAAGCTCTAACAAACGGGCTTTCCGAGAATTGACCACCTTCTTCTCATGGGAAAGCGAGAAACTTTATATTTATAAGGCGCGATTGGCGTCATAGATTTTTGCGTCTTGGATAGCTTTCTTTTCGTTCACGAACGGTAATGCTATCAGTCCGACGATGAAGAAGAAAATCAGCGATAAGATCGCAGGCCGCAGACTTCCAAACATCTGGTTGGTTAGTCCGAACAGTAGAGGGCCGATCCACGAAGTTCCACGGTCACTGACTTCGTAAAAAGAGTAGAACTCAGCTTCCTTCCCATTGGGTATCATCTGCGCGAACAGACTACGACTGATGGCCTGCGAGCCGCCGAGCACGAGCGCGATGAAGAATCCCAGAATGAAGAACTCGGTTACTCGCGCTTCTCCTTTCAGGCCAAAATAAGCGTAGACGACAACTGACGACCAGATAACCAAACTGATGAGGATAGAACGCTTGGCGCCAAACCAGTTCGCCAGTTTTCCCCAAAACAAAGCTCCAATGAACGCGACGAACTGAATCATCAGGATGACCTCGGTAAGAGTCGCTTGGCCGATATCCATGCCGCCTCGCGCAAGAGGGGCAACTGCAAAAGTTGACGACATGGCAATGACAGTTTGTATGCCGTCGTTGTACAAAAAATAAGCGCCCAGGAATTTCAAGGTTTCTGGAAACTTTCGGATTTCCACCAGGGTCTGGCGGAGTTGTTTGAAGCCAATGCTCGTGTAAGTCTCGCCCTCTGGTAGAGGGCGCCGTGCGTGCCTTGGATGTAGCCGAAGCCAAGTGAAGAATGAAAAACTTAGCCACCAAATCCCTGCCGAAGCCAGGTTGATGCGGATCGCCAACGCGGTAGGAATGCCGATGTTTGCATGAAACTGATAGAGCGCCAGATTCAGCACCAGCAGGATGCCATCTCCCAGGTAGCCCATAGCCCAGCCATAGGATGAAACGCGGTCACGCTGGTCTTCGCTTGCGATATCTGGTAGGTACGAATTGTAGAATACAATGGAAGCGCCAAATGCCAGATTAGCCAAGATGAAGAGCACACCACCCAGCCACCAGGTTGGCCCGACGATGAAGAACATCAGGATGGTCATGGCCGCGCCGATGGTTGCAAAAATCTGCATCATACGTTTGCGGACGTGGGAATAGTCGGCAATGGCACCAAGGATTGGCAGGAAAAAAACTTGGAGTAATACGGAAAGGGAAATGCAGTAGCCCATGAACGAATCGGGCGCGATAGGAATACCTGCCAAATGGACAAGTAATGGCCCACCAGTTGCTTCACTCCACTGCAAACCCGTGCGTGCCAGATATTCAGCTTTGGCGGCGCTTGCTGCCAGGCTTGCAACGTAAGGAGCCAGGAATACGGTCGCGATCGTTGTGCTGAACGCGGAGTTGGCCCAGTCGTACATGGCCCAGCCAAATATCTCCCGTTTGTCGTTCACCATCGGTTCTGTTTGGGCGATTGAGGACATAGTTCCTTCCGGCAAGCTGAGGTTGTGTTACGGCTGCGGCATTATTTTACAGGGTTTCGGCAAAATTTAAATAACAGATTAGAATCATTTACAGAACGTTAAACCCCTTGTTGTGTTCGACGTTCCTTCTCGAACTCGCTGGAAATCGCTGTAACAAAAGGATGGATGGGGAAACCCCGGAGAAGCTTCTCTCGAATTTTCCGGATAGGCCAACATCTGGGATAAAATCTAAGCACGTGAACAAATTGGGAGCACAAAAACTTTTAACAATAAATATGAGGTATGAAACCGAAATACTCTTGTTATGAGCTTGCACGATGCCGATTCTTTCTCCTGTGATATAAAAATTAAGGAGCAGGCAAAAATGGCTTTACCTTTATTTTCATCTGCGCTTGCGGAAGAGACGGCCGTCCAGTCGGGTCAACTCGAGACGACGATCCGAAATTTTCGACAAAATTCCCAAACCGGACTGGTAGAACTCAACCCGCACAAAACGAATCAGTATGCTTTACTGTTTGCGCGTGGGCAACTGGTTAATGTCTATGCCTGCAAGGAACGCGCCGAACGCCTGACGCCGGAGACATGGTCTCATTTATCGTCTCAGTTGACCGGCGAATTTTCGCTACGCTCTTTGGTATTGACCCCCCAGGCGATTCGTCTGGTCAAGATTTTCATCGAGCAGATTGGAACAGGACCGGCCTCGCCGGTCAACAGCCAGGGGCTGGAAACTTTGATCGGGACCTGGAGCGCTCTGCCGGAGTCGGCTTTAGTGCACATCCGTTGGCCCAGCGCTGACGCCTTGACATTGTTACCCGGATCGAACGACCCGCCGCGTCATACCCTTTTCATTGCATCCGATCAAATCTTGCACAGCGCGGGTGGCATGATGGCGCTCTATGGCTGGCAGGAAAAGAATTGTCAGGTGACTCTATATTCCAGCGACCTGCGTACCGCAGCCTGGGAAGAATACTTCCTGCATACGGGGTTTGCCTGGGTGGTGGGGCACATCCTTTCACGCTTCGAGGAGCTCACGGGGCGTCTGCTGCTCAATTCCATTATGCGCGACTTGAACTTCGCTGCGACGAACCACGGTTGGAGCATCAGCATCGCGCCGAGCGGCGTCACCGACCAGATGGTTTTTGCCTCACCGGAGGCGGCGGCCCAAGTATATCAGTGGCTTTTCAGCGCCATTTTGGGGCGTGTGGAAGGCATGCTGGGCAGCGATTTGCTTGCCGTCTTGGTGCGTGAAAGCCTGATGCGCATGCACGGTTCACCGCGCGAGATTTTTCATAAGCATATTTCGATATCGACGGAATATGCGCCGATAGTTACAAAGAAAGACTGACGGTCCTGCCATCTTGTGAATTGACGATACCCCCATTTATATCGAGTCAGGTTAATTCCCCAAAATAATATTCAAGCGTTGCGCCAGTGGATCGAGGTGTTTATGCAGGCAGGCGTCCAAATCCTGGTCAGGATCGATAAATAAATCTGCCCAGGTTTCGGATATTTTAACGATTAATTTGTCTTCAATAGAACCCCATAAACGGATGGAGGGAAAACTACGACTTGTTTGCATAGATTGTATAAAGGTGCGGTGGAAAATATTAGTTTGGACAGATGGCATGTCCAGTGCATTACGCCGGGTGGGAAGACCCTGATCGTGTGGACTGACGGGGATGCGGGTTGGTTGTGACGAAAGAAAGCGCACCAACTCAAAGCACTCTGCGGGATAGGGGGTATATTGCCAGACGACCAGGCTGGAACCACCTGCAAATGTAATGCCAGGAACAGGCGCAATGCCCAGGCGTTCGCTCCACTCCGGATGTCGCTGGCGTCCAAGTGTGCCGAGGTAGGGGCCTGCAAAATGGACTGCGGCTTTGCCGGCTATGAAAAGTTCGGCCGAAATTGATGCGTCCAATGACTTTGGCGAAACGAACGGTCGCATGCTAAAGTAATTTCGGAAGCCTTTTAGGGAATCCGGATTGTTAAAGATTACCTCGTTGCCATTTTTATTGATAAAATCGCCGCCAGCATTCCACACCCAGTGGGATGCTTGGTGCAGCATGACAGGATCGTGTAAGTTCGCGGTGCTGATGCCAAGTGGAAAGGTATGCCTGTTTTTTTGTAATTTCTTCAATGTCTCGACGATGGCAGTATCGCTTGCAAAGGCTGCTTCAAAATCTTTGATCCCAGCTTTTTCGAGGATGTCTTTCCAATAGTAGATCACCATGACATCACCAAGCCAGGGTATAGCCCAGGCGGTAGGGTCGTTAGGCAAAAAACCAGCGTGCCAGCTCGATTCAAAAAAAGCGTTTTCTCCTCCTAGTGCGCGAACTTCCTGTGGCGTAAAGGGGCGCAGTGCCTGCATCGCAGCCATACTGCCGATCCAGGTTGTGCCAATGCAAGAAACATCTGGCCCATGCCTGAAAATCCCGAATTTGGCGATCTCCTCCCAGCCTTTGGCCCATGGGATACTGATGAGATTGACGTGGACATGATACTGTTCCGTGAAGGCTTCCAGCAGCGGAATCAGGCTGTCAACGTCGCTATCGATTCCTTCCATTACCGAAAATTCAATTTCAACCATACAAGATAGTTCCTAAACTTCGCTATTGGGGCCTGATTGAAAAGCGCAATAATAAGCAGGTGGGTTGGCATCATCTCAGATGGGGGAGAAGAGGTGTGTAGCTCTTCACGAACAGGCTCGTTGGCGGTTTGTACTCGTCAACGCCCCGATTTGGTGAGCAGATACGTTGATTGATTGATGACTCCACTGCAAGAAGTCGTTCTTAACAAGCTCGCATTGGCTCGAAAGCCAACGCTGGGTACAAAAAGCGAGTAAAAAAGTGCCGTGCGAAAGCCGAAAAAGAAAGCGCAGGGGTATCCTGGGCGCAATCTTGCGAGTTTCGGATGGCAATTCCCCGCATTTCTACCTGCAATCTGGCTTGCAGGTAGCGTTGAATACGCCGTACGTTGGCTACGGCGGCGGAGCCGATCAGCATGCAAGTTACCCGGAATTGGCCTCGCACGGGTAACTGTGCTTCGGGGAAGGGTAGCTT
>JBJKRF010000003.1:0-4899 GCA_046704785.1 Anaerolineales bacterium
TCTTTTAACCACCAAGGACACGACGAGCACGAAGGAAAAAGCGGGCAAAACCTTGAAATTTCCTCCTTCGTGCACCGTTCTGGCCGTCGTGGTTCAGATTTTCCCGCCATGAACGGGAGAGCCACAAAACGAAAGGCGAACGGCTCATTCTAACACGCTTCGGCCATCCGCCTGTGATTTATGTACAGGTTTTTCTTTCTCAGCACCTTGATTCCAAAAAGCCGGAAATCATACACGGGTGACGTATTCACCCGTGCGGGTGTCTACGCGGATGGTGTCTCCCTCTTTGACGAAGTTTGGCACCTGGACTTCGATTCCCGTCTCGACTTTGACTTTTTTGGTCACGCCAGTGGCAGTGTCCCCGCGGATGGCGGCTTCGGCAGAGATGACTTTCAGGTCGACGGAGGTGGGCAGTTCGATGTCGAGCGCTTCGCCGTCATAGAACGTCAGTTTACATTCCATACCTTCGACCAGAAAACCGGCGGTGTCACCCAAAATATCGCCCTTGATGGCGGGCTGTTCGAAGGTGACGTTATCCATAAAGTGATAAAACTCTCCATCGGCATACAGGTAAGAGACGTTGTGGTAATCGAGTTGGGCATCCTGCACGCGGTCGCCGGACTGGAAAGTCTTTTCAATATTGGCGCCGCTGCGCAGGTTGCGCGCTTTGACGCGGATGGTTGCGTTTCCACGGCCCGGTTTGTGGTGGCTGTACTCCAGCACTTTGAAGAGTTGGCCGTCGAGTTCGAATGTTACGCCCTTGCGGAGATCGTTTACATCAATCATTTCTTTCCTCGTTCAATCTAGATTAGCTTTCAGTGAATCCTAAGGCGGCGGGATTATAGCACCGCTGCCCCGCTGCTGGCAAGTGGTGCTAAGTGCCGTTTGCGAACGGTTGTTTTTCGAATTATGGATCTGCGGGATGATGCGGATTTGTGAGGTGTAGGTGGCGGGTTTCGATTTATGGGTGATGGAGCGAAATTGAATTTCTGTATCTTCTGATTCCCCAAAAATATTCAAGAGCGACGTTTTAAGCCGGCGGGTCTGGTGTATATGGGGTAATAATGCCCAACTCACGTGCTTTGGCGATGGCGGCAGCGCGGGTGTGCGCGTCGAGACGGATGTAAGCCCCTGACAGCAGGTTGCGAACGGTGGAATTGGAGACCGACATCTTTGCTGCCAGTTGCGCTGTTTTGGCGTTTGGGTAGGCTGCACAAAGCGAGAGCGCCTCTAGCTGGCGAGAAGTCAAAAGGTCGCCCTCTTTTGTAGAGGAGGGTTTAAACATGATCTGGTGCGCCTTCTGGCTAAAATGGATGCCCCCATTGGCAATCGAGAGAATGACGTTCCCCAGGTCGCGTATGGTCGCCTGGTCGTCTTTGAGAATGTAGCCGCTGGCTCCGGCTTCCATAACTGCCCGGATCAATCTGCGTTCGGCGAACATCGAAATAACCAGAATCACCAAATTGGGGTACGTGTCCAGCAATCGGGGAATCGCGTGGAGAATCGGATAAGGGTTGGGATTGTCTGCGGTGGTTGGCACGCTCACGTCGAGTAATAAGACGTCGCTTGGGCACTGCGCCAGCGTCGGATCAAGTTCCTCCCCAAAATTGATGGTAGCGACTACTTGTATTTGCGGAGTATTCCCCAGGCGATAGCAATACCCGTCGATGATGCTTTGGTGGTCATCCAGAATCGTTACCCGAATTTTATCGGACATCTTTATACCTTCTTGGTCTATCTTGTTGGGCCTTCTGGGTGCACCTATCCCTTCCCGTGGAAATCCCAAAAAACCTTTGTGTTGCAGAAAGAGTAGCAAAAACTGCGCTCAAATTCAAGGGTTTTGTGGAAATCAGTACAAATGCCTATATCTTTAGGCCCGTTGTCTATTGAATGCTGGCTAAAATTCCTTAAAATGGCACTTAATGAGACGTTATCTGGTTCTGAAAAAGAGATAGGTTACTTTAGTGGTTCCTCCCCTCGTCTCATTTGGATTGACCTGTGGGCGACAACCCAGGGGCCTGTCGCAAGGGGGCTTGTATCTATTCTTTTATTGGGTGGGGATGTATTGTTGCCGGGTGGGTGTCAATCGATTGACATACAAAAAGGGTGCTGCATCGATTGCAGTACTCTTTTTGTATTGGCCGCAGGGGAGACGCAATACCGGGCCTGTGCGGAAAAAGCCGTTATAATTTTCCTGAAGCTTCGCATATCGGTACCAGACGAGAAAACCATGCTTCCATCGGATTTCCCCCTTGCAAAAACCAATCTGAGAGTCGCTTATTGAATCATGTACCTTTCTCTACTTCAAGGTGGGACGAAAAGCATCTTAAGGCGATATTGGGCATGCGTCGCTATCCTGTGCGCTTGCTTCAAGAGTAACCCTGGCGTAGCCGGGTGGCCGCCTATGGCGGTTTGAAGGAACTCGTCGAACGATTGCGTACGATTCCGCTTCCCCCTACTCAACAACAGTTGCTGGATGTGATCCTGTCATACCCCGACTCGTCGGCCATTTTTTATGCCGCCAGACTTCACATCAGCCAGAGCGCCTATTATGCGCGCTTGAATGACCTGGTTCAGACGTTGTTGATTGAGCTTAACGCTCCGGGCCACGAATCAGTGCATTTACCATTAACAACTATCCCGACGAACTTGCCATCGGCCTTGACATTGCTGGTCGGTGCACAGGAAAGCGTGGACACCGTAATTGCCATCCTGCGCCGTCCGACGGTCCGTCTGTTGACTCTGACCGGACCCGGTGGCGTAGGGAAGACGCGACTGGCTATCGCGGCGGGAACTCAACTGCTAGAGACTTTCCCCGCTGGTGTTTTCTTCGTTCCGTTGGAAACCCTGACCGACCCTGCGCTCCTGTCTACCCAGATCGCACGTTCGTTGAACGTTGAAACTGCCGGGACGCAAGCATTGATGGATGCGCTTAAGACCTACCTGCGTGGGCGCCGGATTTTATTGATCCTGGACAACTTCGAACAACTCATCCAAGCGGGGCTCCTTGTGGTGGAGTTATTACAAGCAGCGGACGGCCTTAAAGTCCTCGTTACCAGCCGCGAAGCCCTCAACCTGTATGGCGAGAATCAATACGTCGTCCCGGAATTGACCCGACCCCAATCCGGCGACTTGTTTTCCCTCGACCAACTGAGTCAATGGCCTGCGGTGGATTTGTTTGTCCAGCGCGTGCAGGCCCGTTACCCGTCATTTTTGTTGACGGAGTCCAACAAAGATGCTGTCATCAGCCTGTGTCATCGCCTGGACGGCCTGCCCCTGGCGATCGAACTGGCTGCCGCGCAGGTGCGACAATTGACGCCCCCCCAGGAGCTTCCAGAACTGGCGCATAACCTGGAAGCGTTAAAAGACACTTCATACAACAGACCAGCGCGTCAGAAAACCTTGTGGGATGCCATCGACTGGAGTTATCAGTTGCTTACGAATGCCGAAAGGTCGCTCTTTCGGCGCCTGGCCGTTTTTGGGCGCCAATGGAGTCTGGACGCCGCCCAGGCAGTTTGTCGGGCCGACGATATGCGAGCGCTTCTCGATGAATTGGTCGACAAGAGTTTGCTTCGCCCTGTTGAGCGGGAAGAGCCCGATGGCTTGCAATTCCAAATGCTACAAGCTGTGCGCGAATACGCCTTAGGTCGGTTAAAAAATAGCGGGGAACTGGAGCAGGTCCGACGGCGGCAAGCGGCCTATTACGTGGACTTCGTGGAGCGAGCTGCGCGGGCAGTTGCGACCCCTGCGCAGTTGAACTGGGTGCAGCGTATTCGGCAGGAACACGAGAACCTGCAAATTGTCCTACAATGGGCGCTTGATTCCGAAGAAGCGGAGACAGCCTTCAGACTGCTTGGGGCGGTCTGGCGGTATTGGGATATGCTTAATGTGTGGAGCGAAGCCCGGCTCTGGATGGAACGAACGCTGGCCCAGGGGAAAAACTTGAAAAGTCCCGGTCATGTGACCACGCTGTGGGGTGCCAGTTGGTTGGCTACTCACCAAAGCGACTATGCTCAAGCGTTGGCGCTGGCGCAAGAAGGGTTGGCGCTTGCCAGAGAAATCGGCGACCAGCGCTTAATTGGGCTGTTGCTGCAAAATATTTCGGACGGATTCCATCGGTCGGGAGATTATACACAAGCCATGCATTTGGCAGAAGAAAGCCTGTCGATATTTCGTGAGCTAAATGACCGGGAAGAAACCGCCTGGGCGCTTGATCATTTAGCCGATGAGCTGTGGCAGCAGGGAGAACACGATCGTAGCAAGCAGCTCTTAAAAGAAAGCTTATCTATTTTTCGTGCATTGAAGCATCCATGGGCGATTGCCGCCAGCCTCAGCCATTTTGGTCGCTTGATGTTGGAAGACGAGGAAGATGCTGCCGCTGAGCCAATGTTGGTCGAAAGTCTGGCCCTGTCCAGGGCCATGGGTGCCAAGCAACGCATCAGCGAAACCTTGCGAAACCTGGGGCTGTTGGCGTGGCGACGTGGAGATTTTGACCGGGCAGGCGCTATGCTCGAAGAAAGTCTGGCGCTTTCCCACGAAGTCGGTGACCGGACTGGGGAAGGTTGGGTGCTCAACATTTTGGGCCGGCAGGCACTGGAACGGTCCGATTTCTCCACGGCCCGAAAGCTGTTCGAAAAGGCACAGGCATTGTTTCAGAAAGCCGGCGAACCGGCAGCAATTTCTTTCAACCTGGATTACCTGAAACGCCTGGAACAGGTTGACCGCTGATAATCTCGGGCTGAGTCGCGGGTGGGCAGATTGATGCCCACCCGCTTTTTTGGTGCGCCCAGCATGGGCGTTGACTAGAGGGTGAGAGACCCTTATGGAGGCTGATTGCGCCAACCATTAGCCAAGAGCAAGGGCGTTGTCGCGAGGCAAGGTCTGGAGGAAGCTGGAGGC
>JBJKRF010000004.1:0-15756 GCA_046704785.1 Anaerolineales bacterium
TCGACGGAAAGGCCGATTAGCCTCACAACGGAGCAAATTTCTTAAGAATCTTTGCGGCTTTGCGACTTGGCGTTAAAGTTTTGGCTTTTTTATCGGGAATTTTATTTTCAAATTTGGAATTACTGAATTGCCCGCTTCTTGACGGAAACGCCCAGCAGTGCTATAAATGCGCCCAATATGAACGCAACATTTGGCCCCATGTCCACTGGCATCGGTACCACTACCCTGCGGGAAATCCGTGGGGTCGTTGCGTTCGACCAGAGGTAGCGACGAAAAGTTGCTCTGTTCACACAGCGCCCCACGGTTCCCGTGGGGCGCTTTTTTGTGCCGAGAATCAGCGTGGCAGGTTGTAACGTCTAAACGGTTCCTGCGCGACGGTTCCTGAGAAACTTTACTTGAGAAGGAGAAAACGCACATGGTAGCAAAGAAATCATTTCCTATTTTGGTTATGAAATTCGGTGGAACCTCGGTCGGTTCGGTTTCGGCGATGGCCGCCGCAGTCGGGATTGTAAAGGAGGCGCGCGCCACGTGGCCGCATATCGCAGTGGTCAGTTCGGCGCTTTCGGGTGTCACCAACCTGCTGCTCGATAGCGCCGCCCAGGCGGCCCACGGTGACCTGTCGGGATTGCGCGCTGCAGAGGCAACCTTACGCGAGAAACATCGAGCGTTAGCCGAAGCGCTGGTACCCAACCTGGCTCGTCGCCAGCAGACCAGCGAAGAGGTGGACCATCTGGTGGATACATTCGTCGAGCTTTGTCAGGCAATTGGCGTTCTGGGTGAGGCCACCCCCCGCGCCCTAGACGCGGTGGCTTCGCTGGGCGAGCGCATGAGCGTGCGCCTGCTGGCCGCAGCCTTGGACGCTGCGCAGATCGCAGCCCAGTCTGTGGAAGCCAGTCAATTGATCGTAACGAATGAGCGCTTCCAGAACGCGCATCCTGATTTCGCCGCGACGGGTGACTGCACTCGTCGCGTCTTGTTACCTATCCTGGAACAAGGCGTCGTACCGGTGGTCACCGGTTTCATGGGCGCCACGCCGCAGGGCGTCATCACCACGCTGGGGCGCGGTGGCAGTGACTATTCAGCAGCCATCCTGGCCGCTGTGCTGCCGGCCCAGGAAGTCTGGATTTGGACCGATGTGGACGGCGTGATGACTGCCGATCCGCGCCTGGTGCCGGAGGCCCGCACGCTATCTGAAATTACGTACAGCGAGATTGCCGAATTAGCGTACTACGGCGCCAAAGTGTTGCACCCGAAAACCATCCGCCCGGTGGTGGAAGCCGGCATCGGGCTGCGCATCTGCAACACGTTCAACCCGTCGCACCCCGGCACACGACTGATCGCCAACGGCCACAGCGGACGGCGCGCCGGTAAGCAAGTCGTCAAAGCGGTCACGGCCATCCGCAAGCAACGCCTGGTCACCATCGAAGGACGTGGTATGCTGGGCGTACCCGGCGTGGCTGCGCGCGCATTCGCCTCGGTCGCCTCCACGGGCACGAGCGTACCACTCATTACACAGGCTTCCTCCGAACAGTCGATCTGCTTTGCGGTGCCGAGCGAGTCAGTTGCCTCGGTGCTGGAGGCGCTGGAAAACAATTTCGCTACAGAGATCGCCCAACGTGACATCGACCGCATCTGGTCTACGGAAGACGTTTCCATCATCACCGTGGTCGGGCCCGGCATCCGCTACACGCCGGGCATCGCCGGGCAGGTGTTCAGTTGTCTCGGCGATAGCGGGGTCAACGTGCTGGCAATCGCCCACGGCTCGTCCGACGTATCGATCAGCCTGGTAGTCAGCACAGCAGACACCGAGACCGCCGTCAAAGATTTGCACAGCCTGATCGTTCAGAAAGAACTCATTTCCTGACCTCCCGTCAGAAAATATCATTATCAAAATTTCGAAGGAGTCTCTCATGCCATCTTCTATCCCCGTCGCCGTGCTCGGCGCGACCGGTTCCGTCGGACAGCGTTTCGTCTCCCTGCTCGACGGCCATCCCTGGTTCGAAGTCGTCGCGCTGACGGCCTCCGACCGCTCGGAGGGCAAACCCTATGCCCAGGCCTGTCACTGGATTCTGCCGGAGGCCATGCCCGCCTGGGCGCGCCAGATCACCGTCCTGCCGACCACGCCGGAAGCCGTCAAAGGCGCCCGCATCGTCTTTTCGGCGCTGCCCACCGACCAGGCAAAAGAACTGGAGCCGCAGTTTGCGCAGGCCGGATTCGCAGTCTGTTCCAACGCGTCCGCCTTCCGGCAGGAACCGGACGTGCCGCTGTTGCTGCCCGAAGTCAACGCGGAACACATCCATTTAATTCCCAAACAACGCCAGAGTCGCGGCTGGCCCGGCTGCATCCTGACCAATCCAAACTGCACCAGCACCGGGCTGACGGTGGCGCTCAAAGCGCTGGATGCGGCCTTCGGGCTGAAGCGTGCTTTCGTCGTCTCGATGCAAGCCATTTCCGGCGCCGGTTACCCCGGCGTGCCGTCGCTCGACATCATCGGCAACGTCGTTCCCATCCCCGGCACCGAGGAGGAAAAGGTGGAATGGGAACCGCGCAAGATGCTCGGCAGGCTGAACGGCGAGGGCATCGTTCTCTCGGACTTGAGACTCTCGGCGCACACCAATCGCGTCGCCGTAGTGGACGCGCACACCGTCTGCGTCAGTGTGGAACTGTCCGAGGCAATCGCCCCGGAAGCGGCCCAACACGCGATGAACACCTACCAACCCGTAGAGGCCGCGCGCGACTTGCCCTCCACGCCGCAGCCGGTGCTCGTCGTGCGCGAGGAAGCCGACCGGCCCCAGCCGCGTCTCGACCGCATGACCGGCAAGGGCATGACCACGGTCGTTGGACGCTTGCGCCCCGATCCCTTGCTGCATCTCAAATTCATCGTACTCTCGCATAACACCATCCGAGGCGCCGCCGGGGGCTCCATTTACAACGCCGAATTGCTGGTCAAGGAAAATTTGCTCTAATTCAAAACGAACGGGCGACCATTTTGGGTCGCCCGTTCGTTATCATCGCTCGAACATCTCTTACAAAGGGTCGCCTGTGCCAAAGGTAATACGGTCGGCGCCGCGATCAACCTCCCAGGGATAGACGATGTGCGCTTCGGTCAGGTCGGCGTAGTAATCGGGGCGCGCCGAACCGAACAGACTGCGGTAGGGGTTGAAATGCAGCACGCACGTCTCAGGGAAACCGCCCGCCGCAGAGACGCGGTTCTTCACCGCCGTGATGGTACGCCCGGAACCCCAAACGTCGTCCACGATCAGGGTCGGGCGCTCGCGTAACTCTTCGTCCGCCGGGAACTGAATAAACTGCGGCCAGGCCATCAGTTTTTGCTTGCGGCTGGCCTGTTGGAAAGGAAAATCCACCGCCGCGGTCAGGATGTGGGTCAGATCCATCGACTCGGCCAACATACCACCGGGGATAATACCACCGCGCGTGATGATGACCATTGCATTGAATTCGTGCCGGAACTGTGGCACCAACCGGTCGACGAGCCGGTCGATGTCGTCCCATGTCAGAAAGATGCGGCGCGGTTTGTTGGTCTGCATCTCAATTCCCCAAAACCGCCGCCAGCGGAGCAGGCGCTGGAACCGAAACGGGAATTCCCATGGGCTGGCCCTGCTGCGCTCGTTCGACATCGCGCGCCCACAGGTACAGGCAGGTATGGTAAGCCGTGGCCGTATACGACGAAACGACATTGGCAACGATAAAGAAAACCGAGGCTGCCACCACTCCCAATCCGACGCCAATGATGAGCAGGATCGTATTCGCGCCCAGGCTGAAGAACGGCAGGGCAATCCCCACCCCGATCACGACCCCCATCAGTCCAAGCACAAAATTGATCGCACCGGTGATCCACGAAACGCCAACGGTGCTCAACCCGATCAACAGCAGGTTGTTCTTGGTGATGAACGTGGCACGCTTCAAACCGTCCTTTAAATTCAAATCATCGATCACCATAGCCGGCAGCACCAGGAAGGTGGCCTCGGTCCAGACCGTGTTGATCAGTCCGGCAATCGACTCGCGCAGAAAGCTGCGGTTACGGCTATTGCCGCGTATCCAGTTCCGGACGATAGCCACCAGCGTCGAAGCAGCCGCCAGGCTGAGAATATTCAGCCATTCACGCTGGATGATCGCCCAGGCCTTATCCATGCGACCGTCGCCTTCCGAGAGATACCCATAGATCAGGTAAATGGTCATCCCCGAAAAGATGTAACTGACGGCGTAGTGCACGAACATCAATCCGGCGCCCAGCACGCCCAGCACCACCCGCCCGAAGAGCGAATCGACGCCGAAGATCAATGCCGCCAGAGCCATCGGGACGATTCCGATTACAGAGATGAAAAAGCCTGCGATAACGGTATAGATCGACGGCTTGATCAAATCCGTATCGGCAAAGGCCATTTTCCAGGCCTGTTGCAAGAACGACCAGCCACGTGAAAGTGATTGCATGTCGGCTCCTTTTTAATTATAGAGAATTATAGCAAACTCACTGGCTCTACTTCAATACGACAATTCGACAGTAAACGTCCGCGCAGCAAGGCCGCAGGACGCGGGCCGCGCAAAATCACCTGCCAGCGATAGATACCGCCGATCTTCGAAAGATAACACGGGACGGGACCGATCAATTCGGTTTCCCGGCGCCCTTCGGCCTGGATGCGTTCCTTGAGCTTTTCTGCCAGCCCGCGGGCCGCACGTTCAACCTCCCCGGCGTCTGCATCCCGTACTTCCAGCCGGACCAGTTGCCCGAACGGCGGATAGCCCAACGCACGCCGCGCACGAATCTCACGTGCATAGAATCCGGCGTAATCATGCTGCGCCGCCGCCTGAATAACAGGATGCTCCGGTTGAAACGTCTGCAAGACGACTTTGCCGCCGCGCGCCGAACGCCCCGTGCGCCCGGCCACCTGCGTCAACAATTGAAAAGTGCGCTCTCCGGCAAACGGATCGGGCAGGTTCAGCCCCACTTCCGCCAACACGATGCCCACCAGCGTGACCAACGGCAGATCCAGGCCCTTGGCGAGCATTTGTGTGCCGATCAACACGTCGGCTTGATGGTTGGCAAAATGGGTCAGGATGAGTTCGTGGGCATCCTTCTCACGCGTGGTCTCCCAGTCCCAGCGCAAAGTTCGGGCGCTCGGAAAAGCAGCCCGCACCTCGGCTTCCACTTTTTCACTGCCCAGGCCATACGCGCGAATCTGCTTCCCACCACACTGCGGGCAGGCTGGCAACATGCGGCGCACGTAACCGCAATGATGGCAGCGCAAATCGCCGCGACCATCGAGATGCTGTGTCAGCGGCGTCTCGCAGTTCGGACAGCGCGCCACGTACCCGCAGTCGCGGCAGAAGACGTAGGTAGCCGTCCCGCGCCGGTTGAGATACAGAATGGCCTGTTCTCCCCGTTCGAACGTCTCGGCCAGCGACTCGGCCAGGGGGCGGCTGAAGATACCGCGATTCCCGGATTTCAGCTCCTCGCGCATGTCCACTACCGAAACAGGCGGCAGCGTCGTCCCGACGGACACGCCCCCCGCCGCCAGCGGCGTCAGGCGTTCGGGCAGGGACAGCGCCCTCATCCCTGATTCTTCGCCTACAGAGAGCAAAGAGCCGGCCTGATATTTCAGCGTCACCGGCGGCGTGGCCGAACCGAGAATGCACACCGCAGCGCTGATCCGCGCGTAGCGCTGTGCAGCGCTCACAGCGTGATAGAAGGGCGGCTCGGACTGGTAGTACGAGTGGTCGTGGCATTCGTCTACCACGATCAGGCCCACGTCCGGCAGGGGCGCGAACAGGGCCGAGCGCGCGCCAATGATGACTTTCAAATCGCCGGCGCGGGCGCGCCGCCAGGTATCGTAACGTTCGCCGTCGGAGAGTTTGCTGTGCAACAAGCCCACCTGGCCGGGGAAATGCGCCAGGAAACGGCGCACCGTCTGGGGCGTGAGGGCGATCTCCGGCACCAGGATCAAGACGCCGCGCCCACGTCGCAACGCTTCTGCCGTGGCGCGCAGGTAAAGCTCGGTCTTGCCTGAGCCCGTCACGCCGTGAAGCAGGAAGGATGCGCCACCGGCGGGATGCTCGAAGGCCGCCAGGATTTCGATGAGCGCAGAGTCCTGGGCCTCCGTCAGCGTGATCTCTGCCGGGAGATGCTGCGCCTCGGCCAGTTCCTGCGCCGCGCGCCGCGTGGGATCACGGAAAATTTCCGTCTCCTGCAGCACGATCAATCCGCGTTCGGCCAGGATTTGCAGGTCGGACAAGTTGCAGCCGCTTTCGGCGTAGACCCAGGCCACGTTGAGCGCCTCCGGCTCGTGGACAAGCAAGCGCAGGGCTTTCTGGCGGCGTTCCAGTGTGGCAGCGGTCTGGCCCAGATCGGGCAGAGCCGCCGCGACGACGGCGGGCGGGGCGGCCAGTTGCGCCGTGCGAATGAATTTGGGGCGCGCCGTAGCCGGCGGTAAGACGGACCGGCTGGACAATACGGCCTGCCGCATGAGGCTTCCTGCCGACTTGCGCCAGTCGATGTGCGCAAAGTGACGGTCGAGCTGGCGACCGCGCAGCGGTCCGCGCTTGTGAAGCAGCTCGAGGATACGTTTCTGGACGGGGGAAAAGGCAGAAAAGTCGGAGTCCTGCCAGTGAGGATGCAGCGCATAGCAGACGTCGGCTTGCTGGCTCAAACCGGGTGGCAGCATCAACCCAACCAGCGCCGCCAATGGATTGAGCGTCTCGTCTGCCAGTTGCCGGGCAAACGCGACTTGCGCCGCCGTCAGCACCGGGTCGGGATCGACCGGATCGATGACCGCCTTGGTCTCAGGCACCTGCGGCTGCGAGATCCGTTCGAGCACCACCCCCTGCACCGTCTGTGCGCCGAAAGGCACCCGAACCAGGTGGCCCACACCGACCTGTCCCGCCAACGCATCGGGCAGGTGGTAATCGAACTCCCCCGTCACGGCAGGTACGTTGACGGCAACACGGACGTAATCCATGGGATGATTATAAACTGCCGAGGCGGTATTCTCTCAAAGAGAGACCTTCATCTCACAAGAACGATAATAGCGAGCTTGAGCAATCTTGCGGGAAAAGGTGACATTTCCGTCATCCGCCCGAACATGGTTTAAAATAGCGTCAGTCTAATCGTCCCCCCTAACTTATTGGGAAGGTACGCCTAATCGACCAAAGGAAGCGCAAAGGATTTGGAGAAATTAAAAGAACTATTGCCAGAACGTCATGAACTCTTCCTGGTATTCGGCCTCGTTCTGTTTGCCGTTCATACCTGGTCGATCTATACGTTTTTATACAAAGTCCCCTCCTTCCTGCTCTACATGAACCTGGGACAGGTAATCTCGGTCTTCACCTATATGATGGCATTCGCCTTGCTGGAAAGTGTGCTCGCGACCGGAGCGCTGATTCTGGCGAGCCTGGTGATTCCCTGCCACGGCTACAGCCGCGGCTTTGCCTACAAAGGCTTTTTGACGGTGCTGGTCGGCAGCTTCGCTTCCGTTGACTTAATGAATTCCCTGACGAAGGACTATCCCGGCGTCGGTTTTCTGCTTCAGAAATTTCTGGTGGCGGGCGGAGTCTTGCTGGCCTTGCTGGTCCTCGTACATTTTCTCAAGCCCATCCAGAAAGTGCTGGTCTTCCTGGCCGAACAAATATCGGTGATGGTTTATTTTTATGCGCCCATCGGGATTCTGTCCCTGCTGGTGGTGCTTCTGCGCAATATTTTTTAGGACATCATGGCGAAAAAAACTCTTTCCAGACGCGACCTTCTAAAACTACTGGCATTGGTGCCGGCTTCCATCGCGGTCAAGCCGCTGCTCAAAGTTCTGCCTGGCGCTTCTCCTGATTCTCCGCATATCATCATCTTGGTTTTCGACGCCTGGTCGGCGCATAATGTTTCGCTTTACGGTTATCCCCGTCAGACCATGCCCAACCTGGAGCAGTTCGCCCAAAACGCGACGGTCTACCACCGTCATTATTCGACGGGCACATTCACCGTTCCGGGAACCGCTTCGCTACTGACCGGCCTCTACCCTTGGACTCATCGCGCCATCGACCTGGGCGGTGTCATCGCCTCGCCCTACCCGGAAGACCAGATTTTTGCGGCCCTGTCGAAAACGCACGACACAATCGGGTACGCCCAAAACGTATACGCCGACCTGTACCTGTACCAGGCCGGGCGCTACCTGCAAACACACATCCGCAACGGCAGCTTCAACCTGAACCACAGCCTGATCTACAGCCTGCCCATCTTCGACAAAGACGCTTATATCGCCTTCTCCAGCATCGAAGACAACATCATCCAGCGGGGCATCGGACAGGATGGCTCGCTGTTCTTCGGCCCGCTCTACCGCGTCCTGTCGCTGCGCGATAAAGCCATCAAGGAAGAAAACGTCGAGGGGAAGTATGCAGCCGGTCTGCCGAACTCGCTGGAAGACTTCCTGCTGAACAGCCCGGTCACGGGCGCAATCAATATCCTGAGCGAATTGAAAAGCCCCTCGCTGGTCTACCTGCATTTTTTCCCGCCGCACGATCCCTATCGTCCGACCAGCCATTTCGGGAAGTTCTTCCTGAACGGCTGGCAACCCATGAAAAAACCCATCCATCCGCTGGCGCTGAAAAAAGCCCCTTACAGCGAGATTCTCGACCGCTGTGTGCTCTACGACCAATACATCACCAGTTGGGACGATGCGCTGGCGCCCCTGTTCGAGTTTTTCAAGACCTCCGGCCTGCTCGACAAAAGCTACATCTTCATCACAGCCGACCACGGGGAAATGTTCGAACGCGGCGAAATCGGCCATTCCACGCCCCTGCTCTATGAGCCCTTGATGCATGTGCCGTTGATCGTCAGCCGGCCGGGGCAAAAACAACGCATCGACATCCAGACGCCGACCATCAGCGTGGACGTGCTACCCACGCTGGCGCACCTGACCAGCAACCCGATTCCGGGCTGGGCGCAGGGAGAACTCCTGCCAGTTCTGGGCGGACAGGAAAACCCCGCGCGCAGCGTCTACACTATGGACGCCAAGACCAACGCGTCCTTCGCCCCGTTGACGAAGTTCTCGCTCTCGCTGACGAAGGCGAACTACCGCCTGACGCATTACCAATACCAGGGGTACAGCACCTTCGAATTCTACGACCTAGCCGACGACCCGGAAGAAATGCAAGACCTGTCCGCTTCCCAACCGGCGGCCATGCAGCCCATGAAGGACGAACTCCTTCAAAAACTGGATGAGGTCAACCGGCCTTTCGAAAAGTAGTCGTCCGCCAGGGGAACATCTTTCGCGCATTCCTGTATAATCTCCTCATGCCTTCCCCTTACGACGCCATCATCGTCGGCGGCGGTATCGCCGGGTTGAGCGCCGCCCTGCATCTATCAGAGCGCGGATTACGTCCTTTGCTGCTCGAAGCCGGCGTGCGCGTCGGCGGACGGCTGGCTGGCGAAGAACCCATCCAGGTGGACGGCTGGCAGTTTCCACGCGAGCACGGCGTGCACGGATTGTGGTCCTCCTACGTCAACCTGAAAGCCATGTTGGCCCGCCACGGGCTGCTGCCTGAACTAATTCCGGCGCGTGAAGAACAATGGATTTACCTGCGCGACGGGTACCTGGCGCACGCGCCCATCGGGAATTCCATCCGCCACAGCCTGTTCCCCGCGCCGCTACATTACCTGCAACTCTTTTTCAACCCGCGCTTCTTACTGACCATCGACGCGCGCGATTGGCTGCGCCTGTTCCACGTGTGGGCCGTGTTGGTCATGGGCATCGGTATCGACCCTTTCCGCGAGAACCAACCCTTACAGGGCCTGACCCTGGCCGGGGCGCTCAAAGACTGGTCGCCGGCCTTGCGCGCGCTGTTTATGGGCTTGACGCACAACGGCATAGCGACCGAGGCGGAAGAGGTGCCACTCTCCGGTTTTCTGGCCTTCTTGCGCTTCTACACCTTGCTGCGGCGCGACGCCTGGAATTTTTCGTATCTGCCCGAAGGCGGCGGGGCCTTGACGGAGGCGCTTACAGCCAGAGTCCGCCAGCTTGGCGGCGAAATCCGCCTGGGGGTGCGCGTGACGCGCCTGGACCACGCCGGTGACTGGCAGGTGGCCTGGGAGCAGGATGCTCTCTCAGGCCAGGATTCAGCCCCTTTTGTCATCCTGGCAACGGACTCCCCGGCAGCCGAATCCCTTTTGAGCAGCAGCTTCCCCGCCGAGGCCGGGTCGCTATTCTTCCCGCGCGGGATGGCGAACGCCATCGTACGCCTGTGGTTCGACCGCACGCCGCGCCGCGGCCCCGAATCCGGAATTTTCACCGGTGAATTCATCATGCACAACTATTTCTGGCTCCAGGAAATTTATACATCCTACCGGGCATGGAATACGGCCACTGGCGGCGCCGTGCTGGAGACGCATGTCTACGGCCCGCAGGATGTGCTGGCCCGGCCGGACGCGCTATTGCTGACTCATGTCATTACGCAGTTCTACCGGGCCTTTCCCGAACTACGCGGGCATTTGATCCACCAGCACTTGCAGCGTAATGCAGCTACGCACACGCTGCCCACGCTGGGCTCCAAAGACAAACACCTGGGTGTGGTGACGTCCTGGCCGGAGCTGTTTTGCGCCGGGGATTGGGTACGCGACGAAATGCCGGCTTTCTTCCTGGAGCGCGCCGCTGCGACGGGGCTCAAGGCCGCCAACGAAATCCTGCGCGCGCGCGGCCTGGAGACGTTCCCGTTGGAAGCCTACCCACAGCCGGAACCATTTGCCGGCTGGATCGAGAAGCTGATGGTGCGTGGCCGCCAGCGCCGGCGGGAGAAACGCCGCGCACGAGAAACGTGAATGGAATGTGGTTCTTCGGATATATAAAAAGTCCGGGCTTCTTGGAGAAGCCCGGACTTTTGCATTGTGTCGTTGTGTCGCTACGGCAAATTTCGATACGAGTTGAGCACACGCATATAATTGATGCGTTCGAATACCGCCGCGTCGTTGACGGATTGCTGGCTCATACTGCCCTGCATTTGCTGGATCGAAACGTATTCATGCTGTTCCATCCAGCTTTGCAGGTTGGACAGCGTCGCCCCCACAGCACCGTAGCCATTCTTGAGAATCTCGGAAGCCATCATGGCGATCTTGGCGCCGGCCATCATCGCCTTGAGTACATCCAGGTGAGTATGCACACCACTGGTCAACGCTAGATCAACGTCGACTTTGCCGTACAGGAGCGAAATCCAATGCAGCGGCAGGCGCAGGTCGTTCGAATTGCTCAGGGTCAGATTGGGGAAAATCTCCAGGTTGTCGAGGTCGAAGTCGGGTTGGTAGAAGCGATTGAACAGCACCAGTCCGTTCGCACCGGCGCCGGCCAGCCGCCGTGCAAAGTTCGGCAGGGCGGTGAGAAACGGCGAGAGCTTGACGGCCAACGGAATCTTGATCGACGAGCACACCGTCTCGACCAGCTCGATATAGTCATTTTCCAATTCCTGGGCGGTGACTTCCGCATCGCTCTCCAGGTAGTACAAATTGAGTTCGAGCGCGTCTGCCCCGGCCTCCTCGATAAAGCGGGCGTAACGCGACCATCCGCTCCTGGAAACGCCGTTCAGCGAACCGATCACCGGAATATTGACGGTCTTCTTGACCAGGCTCAGATAATCGAGGTACTTGCCCGGCCCAATGGAATAGGTGCCGGTGTCGGGCAAGGCGTTCAACGCTTCAGCCGAAATCACCGATGTACGATTCAGGTAGTGGTCGAGTTCCAGGCTTTCGTGGATGATCTGCTCTTCGAAGAGCGAGTACATGACGATAGCGCTGACGCCGGCTGCTTCAAGCTTCTGGACACCCTCCAGCTTTTTCGACAACGGCGAGGCGGAGGCGACCAGTGGATTCTTCAGGTTCAGACCCAGATATGTAGTGGAAAGATCAACCATGTTTGTCTACCTTTCTAATCACTTGCGCCGTCGTTGCCGTTGCCATTCCCATAATGCATGGCAGCCATCTGCTGGTAATACTGCCAGCGCGATTTGACATCGTGTTCCGCTTCCTTGAGCAATTTCTCGGCGCGGGTTTCGTCACTTTGCAAGAGCATGCGATAACGCGTCTCGTTATAAACGTACTGGTCGAGCGAAATGCTGGGAGCTTTCGAGTCGATCACCAGCGGATTTTGGCCTTTCGCAACCAGATCAGGATTATAGCGGTAAAGCGGCCAGTAACCCGACTGGACAGCCAGCCGTTGCTGTTGCAGACCGTATTGTGTATCGATGCCCTGCTGGATGCAATGGCTGTACGCAATAATCAGGGACGGGCCGTCGTAGGCTTCGGCCTCGAGGAAGGCCTTCAAGGTCTGTTGGTCGTTGGAACCCATCGCCACATGGGCCACGTACACATAACCGTAGGACATGGCAATCAGGCCCAGGTCTTTCTTGGCAATGGCCTTCCCGCTCATGGCAAACTTGGCAACCGCCGCGCGCGGCGTGGCTTTGGAGGCTTGGCCGCCGGTGTTGGAGTACACCTCGGTATCCAACACAAGCACGTTCACATTACGTCCCGAAGCCAGGACGTGGTCGAGACCACCGTAACCAATGTCATAGGCCCAACCGTCGCCGCCCATGATCCAGACGGATTTATTGACCAACGCATCAGCCAGCGACAACAAGTCACGCGACTTGGGATCGGTCTTGCCGGCCAACTTCTGCTTAAGCTGTTTCACGCGCTCACGCTGCTGCTTGATGCCCATCTCGCCGGATTGGTCGCTGGTCAACAGCGCATCGGCCAGTTCCTCGCCAACCTGTGGGGCGAGCTGCTGGAGCAACTGGCGTGCATATTCAGTCTGTTTGTCAATCGTCAGGCGCATACCCAGGCCAAACTCGGCGTTATCTTCGAAGAGCGAATTGGACCAGGCCGGGCCGCGTCCCTGCGGGTTGACCGCCCACGGCGTGGTAGGCAGGTTGCCACCGTAAATGGACGAGCAACCGGTGGCATTGGCGATGATCGTCCGGTCGCCGAACAATTGGGAGACCAGCTTGACGTACGGTGTCTCGCCGCAGCCTGAACAGGCCCCGGAGAATTCGAACAATGGCTGGAGCAGCTGCGAATTCTTGATGGTGCCCACATTCATGGCAGTGCGTTCAACTTCCGGCAGATCCTTGAAGAACTCCCAGTTTTCCGCCTCCGGCTCGCGCAGCGGCGGCTGGGGCGCCATGTTGAGGGCCCTACGTCCAACCTGGCTCTTATCCTTGACCGGGCAAGCGTCCACGCACAGGGTGCAGCCCGTGCAGTCTTCAGGAGCCACCTGCACCGTGTAAGCCATGCCGGGGAACTCTTTGAATTTCGAGTCCATGTATTTGAACGTCGCCGGAGCCTGTTCGAGCGGCGCTTTATCGTACACTTTGTGACGGATGACCGCGTGTGGGCAGACGATGATACATTTGCCGCACTGGATGCACAAGTCCGGCTCCCAAACCGGGATTTCGAGCGCGATGTTGCGCTTCTCCCATTGAGTCGTCCCGCTGGGATAAGTCCCATCAGCCGGCAAGGCCGAGACCGGCACATCGTCGCCATCGTAGGCAATCATCGGCCCCAACACCTCCCGGACGAAAGCCGGCGCCTCCGCCGGAACAGGCGGACGGCGGGTAAGCAAGCTATTGGCCTGTGCAGGAACCTTGATCTCGTACAGGTTCTCCAGAGTCTGGTCCACGGCCTCGAAGTTCTTCTGCACCACCGCTTCGCCCCGTTTCCCATACGTCTTCTTGATGGCATGCTTGATTTCGGCAATCGCCTGCTCACGCGGCAGAATATTGGAGATGGCAAAGAAGCACGTCTGCATGATGGTGTTGACGCGACTGCCCATGCCCGTTTTTTCCGCAACCTCGTAGGCGTTGATGTTGTAGAACTTGAGCTTTTTCTCGATGATCGCCCGTTGAACTTCCTGCGGCAATTTATCCCAAACTTCATCGGGGCCATAGATGCTGTTGAGCAGGAAAGTCGCACCGGGCTGGGCGTACTTGAGCATATCGTAGCGTTCCAGGAACGTAAACTGGTGACAGGCCACGAAGTTGGCCGTATTGGGAGCAATCAGATAAGGGGTCAGCAGCGGCTTGGGGCCAAAACGCAGGTGCGAGATGGTCATCGTCCCCGACTTTTTGGAGTCATAGACGAAATAACCACGAGCGTTGTTGTCGGTCTCTTCACTGATGATCTTGATGGAGTTCTTGTTCGCGCCCACTGTACCATCGGAACCCAGGCCGAAGAAAACGCAACGCACCGTCTCGGGGAACTCGATGCTGAAAGCCGGATCATAGTCCAGGCTGGTATGCGACACATCGTCGTTGATGCCAATGGTGAAGTGATTTTTCGGTGTGTCTTTGCTCAACTCGTCGAAAACCGTCTTGACCATCGCCGGGGTAAATTCCTTCGACGAAAGCCCGTAGCGCCCGCCGATGACCTTCATGTCCGTCCGGCCCGACTCTACCAGGGCATTGACCACATCGAGATAGAGCGGCTCGCCCGCCGAACCGGGTTCCTTGGTGCGATCGAGCACGGCAATGGACTTCACAGATTTCGGGAAAGAAGCGACGAACGCGGCAATATCGAACGGGCGATACAACCGTACCCGAATCACACCCACCTTTTTCCCTTTTTCCGCCAGGAAGTTAGCCGTCGCCTCGGCCGTTTCACCGCCCGATCCCATCAGGACGATGATGCATTCCGCTTCGGGGTGACCGGAATAATCGAACAGAGAATACCGACGCCCCGTCAGTTTGGCGAACTTGTCCATAGCCTCCTGCACAATGCCGGGAACCGCCACATAGAAGGGATTGACCGTCTCGCGCGCCTGGAAGAAAACATCCGGGTTCTGCGACGTGCCGCGCACGAAGGGATGGTCGGGCGATAAGCCCCGTGCGCGATGTGCGCGGACCAGGTCATCGTCGATCATGACACGCAGGTCGTCATCGCTCAGTTGTTCGATCTTGGTCACTTCGTGCGAGGTGCGGAACCCATCGAAGAAATGCAGGAAAGGCACGCGCGCTTTCAAAGTGGCCGCATGGGCAATCGCGGCCAGGTCGTGCACTTCCTGCACAGAACCGGAGGCCAGCATGGCCCAACCAGTCTGGCGGGTCGCCATTACATCCGAGTGGTCGCCGAAAATCGAGAGCGCCTGGGCTGCTACCGAACGCGCCGCTATATGGAAAACGGTAGAGGTCAATTCGCCGGCAATCTTGTACATGTTGGGGATCATCAACAGCAGGCCCTGTGAGGCGGTGAAGGTTGTCGTCAGGGCGCCCGCTTGCAAAGCGCCGTGGACAGCGCCTGCAGCGCCACCTTCGGACTGCATCTCGATAACATGGGGAGTCGTTCCCCAGATGTTCGGCTTGACTTTCGAAGCCCATTCGTCGGAAAATTCTCCCATCGGCGAGGAGGGAGTGATCGGGTAGATGGCAATCACTTCGTTGACGCGGTACGCCACCGAGGCGGCTGCCTCGTTCCCATCGATGGTAATCATCTGTCGCTTGGTCATTATGAACTCCTTTAAGAAGGATACAGAGCTTCGACTCTGCAATGGCTCGTGAAATAAAAGTAGAGAGTCCCGCTACAGGATTCGACCAAGTGTAGCCCTCCTTGTTCATACAGGGCTAGTCATGAATGTCACATAAAAAAAACGAGTCTTGTCACCATTTCGGACAAGTTCGGTTGGAATAAGGGAATAATGTGGGGTGTATGCGGGGGTTTTGGCCGCCAACACCCCACAAATAGGCTTCAAATCACCCATTACCAATGATCTAAAATTT
>JBJKRF010000005.1:0-8950 GCA_046704785.1 Anaerolineales bacterium
GCGTTGCTCCGACGGCCACCCGCACCAACACGCCTGTGGCCCCGACCAATACGCCGGTTCCTCCGACGGCCACCCCCGTCGCCACGGCGACGCAGGGCAGCGGCGGCGCCTGCAGTCCGGTGACTTCTACGATCACGTCGCCCTTCACCTACGATGGCGCAGGCAGCTTCTGCTGGCAGGCCAGCAGCCTGGGTTCCTATCTGAATTCCTGGAACCTGGCCAGCCTGACCGTCAACGGTGTGGATTACACCAATACCTACGTCTCTGTGAGCAGCTTGCCGGCCAAGATCAACGGCTACTGGTATATCAGCTACACCGGCAACTACTCTTGGAGCCACTTCGAAGCCAAGTAATTTGACAACGGCGTCCGCTGCAGTTTGAAAGAACTGCGGTGTAGCAGTAGTGAACTAACTGGAGCAGCATTCCTGTTCCAGTTAGTTCTTTATCGTTCCGTCTTCGGGGAAATCTAATTGCGACAGATATTTCAGGTTGTCTGCCAGAGCGGCTTGATCGCCTATCGCCTGGAAGATCCTTCGCGCCTTTTCGAATAACCCCCTGGCTTCTGCTGGATTCGCTTCCTCGAGCGCCATCCGTCCCTGAAAATTGAGCGCCTGGGCGATTCCGGCCTGATCCCCAATTTCCTGGGCAAGCGCCAGACTTTCCTCGACCATGCTTTTTACCGGTTTCGAACTGCCTTGTTGCCACAACAGTGCAGCCAATTCGTAGAGGGATTGGCTGATGAGCTGTCGTCCCCCGATTGCCCTGAAAATTGCCAAACGTTCTGTGGCGGCTTCGATAGCCAGTGTGGTGTTCCCGTCTTCCGCTGCCAGCGTGCCGAGCTGCCAAAGGATGGCAGCTACGCCCCATTGATAGCCAGTCGCGCGGAAGATGGACAGGCTTTCTTTCAGAACTTCCACGCCACGAGCACGTTCTCCACGGGCTAAAACGACGCTGGCAATGTGAGCCAGCACCCAGCCGACCTCTTCTTTATCATCCATTTGGCGAAACAAGGTCAGGCTTTCTTCTAACAGTCGCAGCGACTTGTCGTATTCTTCCCGGTTGCGAAACCCATCTGCCACGTTTTGCAGCAGTAGGCCGGTCAGTCGTCGGTCTCCAATTTCCCTGGCCAGCGCCAGACCCTGTTCGGCCAGGAGCATGGCACCGGCCAGGTCGTTGTAATGGGTGGTGAGCCAGGTAGCGCCCCAAAGCGTCTTGACATGCGCGGCGCTTTTCAGGTGGGCCCCCTGCGCTAAGGCGCGGTCCATCCACGACTTGGTTTCGTCCCATATATTGAGCATGTTATAGTAGCGCCAGACGGCGCCCAGCAGGCGAAAAGCCATTTCTGTTTCTTCTTGATCGAGCATCCATTGAAGTGCAATCTGTAAATTTTCCCGCTCTTGCTTGATGCGGTGTATCCAGCGTAACTCATCCGGACGTCCGATGGCTGGCTCGGCTTGTTCTGCCATGCCGAGGAAGTAACCGGCGTGACTGCGCCTGGCCTGCTCCGTTTCTCTGTTGTTTGCTAACTGGTCTAGGGCGTATTCGCGCACAGGCTGCAACATTTGGAAACGCGGGTCGCCCTCTTCATCTTTTCCTATGTACTGAAGCAGGCTTTTATCGGCCAACCCTTCCAGGCTGGCGGACAGATTCTCCACCCCGCAGACGGCCTCAGCGGCCTCCAGGCTCCATTCGCGTCCGAAGACGGCCAATCGCCTGAACAACGCCTGTTCGCCCGTGGACAAGAGTTGGTAGCTCCAGTCGATAGCGTCCCACAGGGTCTTTTGGCGGGATGGCCTGTCGCGCAGATTGTCCCGCAAGGACCTTAGACGGTGATCGATCTGGGGCAGGGGCTGGGCCGGCGAGAGAAGCTTGACTTGTGCAGCTGCCAACTCGATGGCCAGCGGTAATCCGTCCAGATGGTGACAAATGTGTACGATCGCTTCCAGGTTTGTCTCGTTTGCAACAAATTTGGGATAACGGGCTTGTACGCGTTGGACGAATAGTTCCACTGCGGGCCATTGGCCGATCTGATCAATGGAGGGTGGATGGCTCGGATCGGGATGGACCAACTCTGGGACGGTAAAGCGATTCTCCCCGTAGAGATTGAGCGCCTCCCGGCTGGTGACCAGCACTTTGAGATTGCTTGCAGCCTGCAAGAGTTCGCTTACCAACTGGCTGCCCTGGACCAATTGTTCGAAGTTATCAAGGATCAGCAAGATCTGCCGCTCATGCAAATAGGATTTGAGCGAATCGAATAGCGATTGTCCCCCGACAGCTTCAAGGTTCATCGCGCGAGCAATTTGAGTTGGCAGCAAATCCGGATCGTTGAGCGTTTCCAGCGGAGCCAGGAAAACCCCGTCGCGGAAATCATCCAACAACTCATTCCCTGCAGCGATAGCCAGACGAGTCTTGCCGACGCCGCCCGGACCCGTTAGAGTCAGCAGACGCACACCCGGGCGTCGTAGGGTCGCGACGATCGCTGCCAGAGCTTGCTGCGCGCCTACCAATTGAGTCAGTGCGGCGGGTAGGTTGCTCGTCGGTCGAACCGAAAAAGCCGGTTCGTATTTCCAATGATTCAATTGGGAAAGCAATACCTGGGTCAGTTCCTTCAGTCGAACAAAGTAAGGGCTTGAGGTGAGGTGAAGCCTGGATGCGTAGAAGATGGGCGAGGCATTGGGATGGGCCAGGATGAGTTCGAGTAGGTCCCTTTGATTGGGGGATAGCGTGCCGGTGCGTAGATGGTTACGGATGTGTGCCAACCCGCCGTGGTCTTCGATCCAGGTCTTCCAGGGCTCCTCCAGCAGTATCCGCGCAGAATGACGGCGCATACCAAGTAGCGCCTTGAGATGCTTTTCGTCCCACTTGAGAGCGGTGGATGCCGAAGGGCTGGCCGGCTTACTTGCTTTCATGGCACATTCCAATACAACGTATTCTGGTTCTCCCGTAAAAGGGCAAGATAGGGAGTAGGTATGGGGGTGTGCGCGGCGCTCTGTGCTGCGCACACCCCCACAAATCTGCTTCGTGCCACTGGTTCCAGGAAAACCTGTATTCTTCTTAGGTGGATTATATACCACCACGATTCGAAACGCGCGGCACACGCCAACGGTTTTGAACCGTCAGGGCAGGCTGCCGTAGCGTGGACTTTGTTAAAAAGTCGTGAATCTTTACCCTTTTGAGGGGGATTCGCTATATAATCAACCCGCCAGACCCGCGATGGAAGGGGGACAGAGCAACCTCCCGCCTTTGATTTCAGTCAATTTGAAAGTAAGGAATATGCAAGCTCCAAACTGTTAGTTCGACTCTCGTGATATTTGTTTGCCTAAAACAGCCACACATACCAACCAGAGGAGCAACAGATGACACAAAGTAGTCCCAACAAGAACCGGCCGCCCGGCCTGTTCGACCGTATCTACGATATGATCCAGGGCCAGGGTGTGTCTTTCGCGCCCGACCAGGATAATCGCCAACCATTGCAGGAAGCCGCGCAGTTGGCCTTGCAGGTGGAATTTACCACCATCCCCGCTTACCTGACGGCGCTGTATTCCATCAGCCAGTTGGATTCAACGGCCTACCAACTGCTGCGCAGCGTGGTGATGGAGGAAATGTTTCACTTCAACCTGGCGGCCAACATCCTGGTTTCCATCGGGGGCTTGCCGCGCTGCACCGGTCCGTTCGTTCCGCATTATCCCGGCTATCTACCGCACGCCAACCCCGACACCACGCCCTACGTCGGCCTGTACCGCGCGTCCATCGATGTGTTCGAAAACGTCTTTGCTGCCATCGAAAGGCCGGCCCCCGCGCACGCTCCGGCGCAGGGCGATAACTACAGCACCATCGCGCAGCTCTACGAAGCCCTGGTGGACGGAATGGAGTGGTACGTGGCGAAATACGGGGAAGCCGCCTTGTTTACTCCCAATCCGGACGGACGCCAGCGCACCCACATCTATCTCGGCAAATTCGGTGGGACGGTCATCGAGGTCACCAACCTGAAAAGCGCAAAATTGGCGGTCGATGAGATCGTCGAGCAGGGCGAAGGCAGTGTCCCGTCGGGCGAACCCTTGGTTCCCGTCGAGCCCTGGAGCACATATAACGCTTACGGCACACGCACCGACGGCACCTACGGACCGATCCTCGGTGTGCCGTTCGAGATGTCGCATTTTTCCAAATTTCGCAAGATCGCGCTGGATGCGGCCAATTTCCCCTCCACCTACCCGATCATCTCCAACGTGCGCATGCAGGATTTGAGCAATCCGACTGCCGTCAAAAAGGCCAAGATGTTCGACGTGGCCTACAGCGTGATGCTCGACGCGCTCGAAAGCAGTTTTCGCAAGCCGTCGCACGAAGGCATCCCCGACCCGTTCTTCGCCCTGGTGTTGCCATTGATGCACCAGGTGATGCCCAACCTGGCACGCAACCTGATGACCACCCCGGCGCAGGCCGATGGCGATAGCGGTGTGGGCCCCAATGCGGCACCCATGTTCCTGTACCAGCCGAACGCCAACGTATCCGACTTGACTGGCAGCATTCGTCGCGCCCTGGGCGCCGCCGAGATCGAGGAGCGGGAGACGCTCGAAGCGGCGTTTGCAGCCGCGCTGGACATCGCCGCTGCTATCCAACCCGACCCGGCAAGTTGACCCGTCTTTTTGGAGGAACCATGACCGAATACAAAATTTTCCCCCCCATCGGCGTTGCGCGGGTGGGCGATGCCCCCGAAAAATTCTACATCGGGCCGGAGACCTACTGCGGCCTGCCGATCAACCCCGGCGGCCAGCCCTTCACCGAGAAGGATTTCCGCGACGAGGAAGGTCGTCTGTGTAAACAGGCTGCCCGTTTCAAACTCTACCGCATCGAAAACGGCGCGCAGGAAGAGATCACCCTGCAAACCCCCGGCGTTCAATCCATCACCTGGACGGTTCATCTGGCGAACAAAAAGCCAAGCTGGTATGCCTTTGAAACCTCGCTCGGCGAAGACGGCTACGCTCCAAACCATCCACTACGCAACCCGAAGACCAAAAATCGCCACAAACTACTGATCGACGCCGGCCCACGCCAGATCAGCGGCGCAAACCAAGCGGGGGTCGCTTTCGACCAAAGCAGCGTCCCGCATGGCTATCGCGGCGCGAACTTCCCTTCCGGCCCGCTCCAACCTGTCGGTTTGCCAATCACTAGCCTGGGCGAATTGCGCACCGACGCCGACGGGCGGCTGCTCATCCTGGGCGGGTCCGGCATCTCCGGTTCGACCGACCCGAATCCGGTCATCACCGACTACGCCAATAACGACAACTGGTGGGACGACACGTCCGATGGGCCGGTGGGCGCGCGCATCGTCTTCAGCGACGGAACGGTCGTCGAAGCGGCCCCGGCGCGGGTGTTGGTCGGGCCGCCCGCCTACGCGCCACAACTCCCCAACGTGGTTACCCTTTACGACACCATCTTCGATGCGATGGTGCGCAGCGGCCATTATCCCGAAATCTTTGCAGACGGCGCGTGGAAATCTGGCAAGGACGGCTATCGCCCCAACTACCGCAGCGAGATCGAGCCACTCTTGCAGCGCCCCGGCCTGTATCCCTGGGTGACGGCCATCCCGCCCAAGCCGCACCGTTTCAACTTTGCCATGCTGGGCGCCAGGGATGCAGACGGGAACGGCGCGCCACAGTTCAAAGGGCTGCGCCACTACGTGCTCGACTTCGTCCGTCCGCCCGATCAGGAGAACACCATTATTGGCGGCAACGGCGCGACCATGATGCCCTACCTGGCCGGCGACAACTGCCTGATCCTGAGCCACGCCACCAGCATGTACACGCGCCTGACCGACACCCAATATTTCTTCCTGCAACAGTGGGCCGATGGCTGGTTCGTCGACGAAGACCTGCCGGACGAACCGGCTACCCAACTGATCCGCGCCGTGCTCGAAAATTGCGTCGGCGGGCCGTTCTCGCCCGGTATCGAGATGACCTGGATTTCACGCAACCCGCAGATTTACAGCGAACCGTTCAGGATTCGCGCCGACTTCGCCATAAGAGGCCCACTCAGCCTGGATTTCGACCCGCAGCGTGGGCTGGAACCCGGCGACGTGACCCGCTATATGGCCGTCCCCTGGCAGGCGGACTTCAACGAGTGTTCCTCGCAGCCCCTGGAAGGACGCACGCTGTGGTGGTGGCCCGCCCAGCGCCCCGAATTCGTCTATCTGGAACACAAAGAGCCGCTCGGCTTCGACGTGAACGAGGTGCCACCCCCCGACGAAGAGACCGGCAAGCAGGTGGCCTGGATCGGCACCGATTTCGATCAGTTAGCCAGCAACTTCATCATGTTCGCCGACGATGTGGATATGGTCAAATACTGGTCGGAGCTGGGTTTTGTGTTGCAAAAGACGATCGACGGACAGGAGCGCTTCGTCGAAGTGTCGCGCACCCTGCCGCGCCCGTTCTCGCCTTAAGGATGATCTCCCCCGATCTTGCTGTTGACGTATTGATCCTCGGCGCCGGCCCTGCCGGCGCCGCTGTGTCCCTGGGGCTGCTGGCCGCCGGGGTACAGCGCGTACTGCTGGCCGATAAGCCTATCGCCCGTCCCTTCGCGGTGGGCGAATCGGCGACGCCGGATGTGCCTGTACTTTTGGCGAAGCTTGGGCTGGAGCGTGACCTCGGTCGCCTGGGTCATCGCCCCTATCACGGCAATCTCTCGCTGTGGGGCGGCGCGCCAGTGATGGATCACTTTCTGTTTCGTGGGCGCGGGCATGGCTGGCATCTGGATCGTGCTGCCTTCGACGCCTGGCTGCAATCCGAGGCTGTTGCGCGCGGCGTGCGCCTAGTCTGCCCGGCCAGCCTGTCTGCCATTGCTCCGGAACCCGACGGTTGGTTGGTCAGGTTGACGAATCTTGGCACGGTTTTCGCGCGCGTTGTGGTGGACGCCACAGGCCGACGGGCTGCGCTGGCGACCCGCCTGGGGGCGCATCGACGACGTTTGGATTCGTTGGTTGCGCTGGCGGCGCGGGCTGCGCCCGCCGAAGGCTTTACCGGTCTCTCGCTGGTGGAGCCTTTCGCTGACGGTTGGTGGTACGCCGCCCCCTTGCCCGATGGGCAGGCCGTTGTCACGTTGATGACCGACCGCGATATTGCCCGAGAGCGCGGCTTTCAGAATCCCGCTACTTACCTGCGCGCCTGGCAAAGCAGCGAAGCATTGGCTGTGCATGTGCCGCCGGTTGAACCTTCCATGATTGCCGTATTCGCGGCTCATACCGCCTTCCTCGACCAGGCCGCGGGTAGCCGTTGGATTGCCGTGGGTGATGCGCTAATCGCCTTCGATCCGCTGACTTCCTCCGGCATTGCCGGCGCGCTCGACGACGCCCTGGCCGCCGTCCCGGTCATCCAGGCGCAGCTTGCCGGACAGGTCGGGCCGGCCCGTGCTTATGCCCGACGCGCCGAGAGCACCCTGCGGCGCTACCTGGCCGAACGCCAGCAGCGATACGCCGCCGAGCCCCGCTGGCATGAACGCGCCTTCTGGGCGCGACGCACCCAGAAGGCGTAGTCAAGTATATCCTTACGAACCGCTTTGCCCTGTTATTGCTTGACCAGGGTCGACACGGAAATATGGGGCCAGTCGATGTCGAGAAAATTGAGAATGACCGTTTGAGTGTATTGCAATTGCAGGAAAGAAGAGCCGTCGGGTTGCTTAACGGTTTCAATCCAGAAAATAGCTGTAAGCTTGGTCGCATTGGCATTTTCCACCACGAAGGGGATATTTGCAACATTCCCTTGGGGATAAGAGTCCACTTGCAATACGATCGTGTCGGAAATTTTTTGTCCCTGAATGGCGTTAGTCAGAATCAGGTTGGGGTTGGCAACTGCGGCAACGGGAATCCCATCGGGAGGTGTTGGGTTGAGATAAGGATCGAGATAACCCAGCCCTTGTTTTTGAAGGCCGGGTCCGGTGGGTGTCGAACTGATTGTGTCAATTTGTGGGCCGCCTTTAACGACCAGCGAGATCCCTTGCGCCAGAACCGAGTCGCCATGTGGAATAGTGCTCTGGCGAACCACGGTTGCCTGATCGGGCGGCACGTTGGTGGCCGGGACGTTCATCCACAGGCCTGGCTCAATATGTAAAGCCTCGTTAGTTTGCGCATCGCTGACTCGTTGGAGGTACGTCAGGCCTGCCAGGAAAATATCATTTTGCTTTAACCCGCGGTCAGGGACTTCTCCGCCGATTGGATTGAATTCAATGGTTTCGCGGGTCGCGTTGAGCTTTAGACGAAAGCCTTCATGGGTGGAAGTATGCGTTGGGAGCGCAATAAGGTTAAATCCGTTCCCAACCCATGTGCCAGCAAGCTCGGCAAGGGGGCCCAGTTGTGCGACCGATTTGATGATTGGAGCACTTGCGCGTAGATTAATGCGATGAGTAGCCATGCTTTGCTTTCTCCTTGATAGACTCTGAGTATGGTGAATAATATAGTGATCGAGAATCTTTTGGAAACCAAGTACGAATCATCAGCTAATCATGTGAACTGTTTGAGTCTTATGGGGAAGACGATATCTATGACCTCCTGGTTTTCGGTAATGACAATAGCGTATACATTATACAGACTTTTCGTATCCGAAAACCAGGAATTTTATTGGCTCTTTAGAATTTTCCGTTTCGTTACGCTAATTCTCAAAGAGCCCGTTTTTTTTTGACCTCCCAAGAAGAAATCTGTTTTAACGTCAATAACGGATAAAGGAAATTCACCACAGAGCCCACCGAGAGCGCGGAGAAAACCTTAAAATCTCTGTGTTTTCCGTGTTTCCCCCCGAAGGGGTGCCGGGGCGGTGTGTGATGCAAATGCCTTTTTCTCCAGTAATTCCAAATTTGAAAATAAAATTCCCGATAAAAAAGCCAAAACTTTAACGCCAAGTCGCAAAGCCGCAAAGATTCTTAAGAAATTTGCTCCGTTGTGAGGCTAATCGGCCTTTCCGTCGAT
>JBJKRF010000006.1:0-15115 GCA_046704785.1 Anaerolineales bacterium
CGCTGGTTCTTTTTGAACATGGGTTTCTCCGCTTAGGTTGGTTTGCTCTGATTATATTAAACTCCTCCCCTTTTGAGGAGGGTGCAATTTGGAGGAGCTTTGTCCTATCCTTTTTGCAGTGGAGTCAGTGTTACAATAAAAGGCGAAATTGTCCAAGGAGACCACCTGAATGGCTGAGATTGAATTCTCGGTAATGGAAAACGCTGTAGGAGACTCGAATAAATTACTTCCATTGCTGAGGGTCTTTGAACAACAATACAATATCCACGTCAATCTGACAGGGATTACCTGGATGCAAGGGTGGGCCGAAATTGCCAAGTTCGGAATTTACGGCCACGGGCCGGATGTTTCTGCTATCGGGACAACGTGGGTTGGCAGCCTGGCCTCGATGCACGCTTTACGTCCCTTTACGTCCCAGGAGGTGCTCGCGCTGGGCGGCGAGAATGCCTTTTTCGAGCCTTCGTGGCGGTCCGGATTTTTACCGGACGATCCAACGCCCTGGGCCATTCCTTGGCTGGCCGATGTAATGGTATTCTATTACTGGCGGGATCTGCTGGAAAAGGGCAGTGTCAAGGACGTGCAAAAAGCGCTTTCGACTCCGGAAGCGTTGTCCGCCACACTGGAAAAACTGCAAAAAAACGGCATCAAGCATCCGATGAGTCTCACGACCAACGTAATGTCGATGTCCGTACACGAAGCCGCTCATTGGATTTGGAGCGCCGGCGGCGACTTTATGAGCCCGGATTTCAAACGAGCGATCCTCAACCAGCCGGAAGCGATCAAAGGCTTGCAAAACTACTTCAGCCTGAAACCATACTTACCCGACGAATCGTTAAACATGTTAGGTGCAGGAGACCTGTTCCGCGACCGCAAAGCCGCCATCATGTTGGGGGGACCCTGGTTCGGAATTGCCGGTCGCCAGCAGAATCCGGAGTGGAACGAAACCATGGGCGTGGTCGAGATTCCCGGCACCGCCTATGTCGGTGGAACAGATTTCGTCATCTGGCAGTACTCTCCCTACGCCCGCGAAGCCTTCGAACTGGTATGCTTTTTATCCTCCCAGCCTACCCGGATTCCCGGCAGCCCGCATGAAGACCAACTCCCCACACGACGTGACGCGCTCTACATGCCGTCAGCGGAGAGCGATCCGTTCCACCGCGCCCTCTTGAAGGACCTGCAAACAGGCCGCAGCTTCCCAACCGCCCGTCTATGGGGTGCCGTCGAAGACAAATTGATCGTCGAAATCGGCAACATCTGGAAAGAGTTATTCAACAATCCAGACCAGGACCTCGACGCCTGCCTGCACAGGCACTTTGATCCACTGACGGACCGCCTAAATATGGTGTTGGGGAATTAATCGAAAAAAAGCCGGCAGCAACTTTGGATAAGGAGGGATTGTGAGAAAACGGATTCCTCCTTTACACAAACTGTCCAAGAAAAAACTCGGGGGAAGCGTCTTGCTCCTCGTCATTGCGACGCTGGCGGGCATTGCCTATTTCACGTTCAACGATCTCCCCTCTCTCGATTCGCTCTCAGAACACCTCAACCAACCCAGCATCCATATCACCGACCGCAACGGTCGCCTGCTCTACGACATTCTGCCGGAGCAAGGCGGACGCCACGCCGTGCTCTCCGCTGATGACCTCCCAAAATGTATGAAAGAGGCCACAATTGCCGTGGAAGACAAGACCTTTTACAGCAATCCCGGCATCGACCCGGCCGGGATCGTGCGTGCCTTGTGGATCGACTTACGCGGTGGGGAAGCCATTGCCGGGGGCAGCACCATCACGCAACAGGTGGCGCGCAACCTGCTGCTGAGTCCGGACGAACGCTACCAAGTGAGTCTGCGCCGCAAACTGCGTGAAGCAGTGCTGGCCTGGGAACTGACCCGCAAACTTTCCAAAGACCAGATCCTTGCGTTGTATCTCAACCAGGTCAATTATGGCGGCATGGCTTACGGTGTGGAAGCTGCCGCACAGACCTACTTCGGCAAACCGACAAGCCAGCTGCTCCTGCCCGAATGTGCACTGCTGGCGGGCCTGCCCCAGGCGCCGGGACTTTATGACCCATTCACGCATCCCGACCTGGCCAAAGGACGCCAACAGGTCGTTTTGCGGTTGATGGAGCAACAAGGCTATATCACGCACGCGCAATCCCTGGAGGCCGCCACAGCCCCATTGAGTTACAACCCGGCCCCCTATCCGATCAACGCGCCGCATTTTATCTGGCTGGTGAAAGACCAACTCGACGCCCTGTTCACTTCAGGCAAGCTCGACCCCAGCCAGAGTCTGGTCGTGCGCACCACACTCGACCTGAACGACCAGCGCCTTGCAGAACAAGTCGTGACGCGCCGTCTTGACGCATTCCAGCCCAAACCCGGCGCAGTCAACCATAACGTCAACAACGCCGCCCTGGTCGTGCTCGATCCGCGCAATGGGGACATCCTGGCGCTGGTCGGCAGCGCCAATTATTTCGACGCATCCATCGACGGAGCCCTCGACATGGCAACCTCGCCGCGCCAGACCGGTTCGGCCTTCAAGCCTTTTATCTACGCCCTGGCCCTGGACCCCAACCAGGCCACTCCCTGGACGGCGGCAACCTCCCTCCTGGATGTATCCACCACCTTCACCACGAACAACGGCAGGCCCTACACGCCGGTGGATTACGACCGGCAGGAACACGGCCCTGTCTCGGTGCGCGAAGCGCTGGCCTCCTCGCTAAATATCCCGGCGGTACGCACACTCCAAAAAGTGGGCATCCCCAATACGATCGGCCTCGCCAAACGTCTGGGAATCACCTCGCTCGACGACCCCCAAAGCTACGATCTGTCCCTGGCGTTGGGCGGCGGTCAGGTCAGCCTGCTGCAGCTCTCAACGGCCTACGCTGCGCTGGCAAACGGCGGATACGCCGTCGGGAATCGCGCCATCCTCGACATCCGCGACGCGAACGGCAACCTGCTCTACACACCCAAAAGAACGGCGCCCCTGCAAGTCTTCGACCCGCGTGTGGCCTGGCTCATCAGCGACATCTTGAGCGACGACCGCGCCCGCGCCATCGGATTTGGGCTGAACAGCACTTTGAAAATCGATCACACCGCTGCCGTTAAAACCGGCACGACCACCGATTTCCACGACAACTGGAGCATTGGCTACACGCCATACCTATTGGTCGGCGTATGGGTTGGGAACAGCAACTACGAAGCCATGGTCGACGTGAGCGGCGTGACCGGCGCAGCGCCGATCTGGAATGACACCTTGCGCGCCCTGTTACAAGGCCAACCCGACCGTCCGTTCATCCGCCCCGACGACATGATCCAGGTGCAGGTGTGTGCGCTTTCAGGACTACTGCCGACGCCGGCTTGCCCGAACACGCGCCTGGAATGGTTCATCCCCGGCACCGAACCGACTCAACTCGACACCTACTACCGTCAGGTTTGGATCGACTCGGCAACGGGCACACTGGCCGGCGATCAGACGCCGCCCGGGCGGCGCAAGTCTACGATCGTTTTGGATCTGCCGCTCACAGCCCAGTCCTGGGCGCGCGCGCAGGGACTGCATCTGCTGGCAGATTTACATCCGGGCGCAGACGCGACACAAGCGAACGGCCTGACCCTGGTTTCACCCACCCCCAACACCACCTACCGCCTGACGGAGGACTTGAACCCGGCCGCCCAGCAACTGATGGTGCAAGCACTCGCCGGGCAAGACTTCGCGCAAGTCACCCTGTATGTAGATGGCAGAGCACTGCACACATTTTCGAAACCGCCCTATCAAGCCTGGTGGGCGCTCTCGGTGGGTTCTCACCGGCTTTGGGCAGAAGGAGTGAACGCGAACGGCGAGAGGGTGCAGAGCGAGACCATAACAATTACAGTCGTTGGAAATTGATGCTCCAAAGTCGTCTTACGGCTTGACCACGAACTCGCTCCCGGCACCGCGCCCACCCACATCAGGGAAGTAGGACTCGGCAGCCGTGGGCGGGATGACTTTGAAATCACCGGCGGTGCTGGCACGTGCCAGGTAGGTGTAAACATAGGTGCCGGCAGGCAGGTAATCGGCCGAGAGCACCACTTTCTCATCACGCAATTCAGTATGTGTAAAGAACCACCAGCCCCAGCCGCGCTCGTTGTAATCCTGCACCGTGTACTTCGTGGGGACCTGCGTATCGGTGACAATGGAAGCGTCAATCGCTTCGAGCCCGGCAGGCAACGGATCGCCGATGACGACGTAATGCAAGGCATCGGGCGCGACCATCGTCAGGCGGACGCGCACAAGCTGTCCGCGCTGGATTTGGGTAATGGGAGTCTTTGAATCATCCATGCTGAAATATTGGCGCGAAAGACTCATGCCCTGATCGAGCGGCTGGATGGATTCGACCGGCAGACTCGTGCTCAGATAGGCATCGTAATACAGGTTTCCGGTTCCACTGCCGCGCGTGAACACCAGGTCGTTGACCGTATCCTTCAACAGGTCTTTCATCTGCACCTGCAAGTTGACGGTATCGGTCAAATTGTCCTGCGTGACCCGTTCCTGCTTGAGCAGCGTACCGTTCAAACCGACCGCAAACTGATAATTCGATTCGTATTCCTTGGAAACCGTCAGCCAGTTCGTCAGGGCCATCAACGACCAGGCGGTCTCCTGCGTCGAATGCCAGTGCCCGCCCTGGCGATGCACCATCAACCAGCGCACGGCGTTCGCCGTGATGGGATTCTGCGGATCGATCTGCACGAAAGTGTTCAACACGATCGCCGTAGTGCGCGTGTCGGTATTCCAGTTCCAGACATCGGGTGGGCCTTTCTCCTCCCAATGGGCGCCGGCGGCCGATTGTACGGTCGCTGCTACCAGGTCCGACATAAGCGAATCGACGCGCGTATCCTTGGCATCCAGCAGATTAATCGCCTGCGCCAGGTAAGCCTTGCCGTACAGGTCCAACGAACTGCGATGCTCGTAAATGAAGTTGGTCTGCCCGGCCTGCAAGACCTTCCCGCGCGCCAACACGTAAAGCATGAAGGCATAGCGATTGCATTGCCAGGTCGCGGCGTTTTGATACAAGTTGGGGAGATTTTCGTTCAAATACTTGACGCCGTTATCCAGCACATCCTGCGAAACCGTGTAGCCCGAATCCCTGGCTTCCATCAACCCCAACACGACATAAGCGCTGGTCTGCGAATCACTATCGGGGCCATCCCACCAACTCCAACCGCCATCCGGGTTTTGCCGGGCATAGATTTTCTGCAAAGATATACCAACCTGTTGGTTGAGATTGCGCTGCAAGCTCGCATTCGAAATGCCCGCCAGATTAAGCGCGCGCGTCGTGACCACGTTGGGCAGAAAGCTGGAGACGGTCTGTTCCATGGAGGCGTCCGGATAGTTTTCCAGGTAGGTCAGGCTGGTCTGCATCGAAGCAGCCAGTGACGGGGAGACATCGACGGAAAGCTGCGCGTCGTTGTAGTCGTACGTGCGGGGGAGTTGGATGCCCTCCGCTGCCGAGTCCGCAGACGTGAGCATCCCCGACGTACCCACGGTTTCGACCGCGCTGTAGGTATAAACCGGAAGGCCCTGCCCCGACAACGTACCCAGCGGGGGTTTGCTCGAATCGGTGTACGGCCCGCTGACAGCCTGCGCGGTCAGGTCGACGCGCTGGACATCCGTTTTGACGTTCACGTCCCAGGTGAGATATGCCTGACTCTTCGCCGCAATCTCCACGGACTGCGCTGCGGGCGTGACCAACGTAACGCCCTGCCCCTCAAGCGTCACCTGGGCCTTGAGCGGCGTGGCTCCGTTATTGTGGACCACCGCCCCAATGCGCGCCTGGTCGCCGGCGACGAAAAAGCGCGGGGTCTGCAAATCGACGAAGAGCGGCTTGGTGCTAACCAGTTCGCTTGTGGCCTGACCCACATGCCCATCGGCGGTGGCGGCGCGCGCATCGGCAACCCAGGTCGTCAGGTTCTCCGGAAGTTTGACGGTCACCTGCGCGCTGCCGTTCGAGTCCGTGGTCAGTTGGGCTCGGAAGAAAGCCGTATCCTTGAAATCCTGCCGCACGCTGATGATCCCGTAACTGGTCTCCTCGCTGCTGCCACCGCCGCCGTTGCCGCCGCCTTCGGGGACGCTCTGCCGATATTGGGCGTTGAAATCGTCAGCGTTGGCAACCAGCCCCAGCGCGGTCTGCACGCCCAGGGCCTGCACAGGATAGAAACTGTCGAGGATCTTTCCCGAATTGGACGGCGCCAGCGCCAGGGCGGCCTTGTCCACAACCGCCAGCGAGACGTCCGCCGAAACGGGCTTCCCGCTCACGTCTTTAGTCAAGACCGTATACGTGACGCTATCGCCCGGGCCGGCCGTCTGTTTATCGCTGGTGACGCTCACAGCCAGCGCCTGTTGGCTGGTATCCACGTTGAGACGCGCCATGCCGACCTTGAAATCCGGACTCCCGCCCGGCGCGTTATCCGCCCCCTGCATCACCACGACCGAAACGTAAGCGACGGGAGCCATGTCGCTGGTGATGGGCAACTTGTAGACCGTGCTGTTCCCGGTCAGCAGGACGACGTCCTGCTTATAGATGTGTCCGCGCTCATACGTGACCAAGGCATAAACGTTCCCCTGGAACGGCTGGGCGATCAGAAGTTCAGCGGTATCGCCGGGTGAATACGTGTCTTTATCGGCCACCAGGTTGAACGTGCGGTCGTTTGTCTGCCGCCAAGCGATGTATTGGTCGCTGGATACCCACGTATAGGTGGACGATTGCCACTGGCGCCCCTTGGAATCCCGGACTGTGACGATAGCCTTGTACACACCGCCTTCAGGCGGTACGAACGAGACCTGCGCCTTGCCGTCTGCGCCGGTCGTGGCCGTCTGACGGCTGATGGGAATATCCTTGACGGAGGTTACCCAACTCAACTGGCCTTGCTGGTCTTGTTTCTGCACACTGAACCACTGGCGTTCCACGAACTGGACGGTGACCCGCTGCCCGGCAATGGGGTTGGAATCCCAATCGAGCACGACCACGTCGAAAGGCTGTTCCTGCCCCTGTTTGCCCACATAACTCAGCGAGCGGATTCCGGCATATAGTTCGCTCTGGTGTACGACGATGCTCGTCTGCCCGCTGAACTCGTCGCCGGCCACGTCCGTGACGTTGGCGTTGAAGGTCACTTGCTGATCCTGCGTGGTCTGGCCGAGGTCGACGATCTGAGTAAGGTCGAGGTGCCCGTTCGAGTCGGTCGTGGCCTGACCCTCGGCAAGCGTGCCGGCCTGTTGGGAGTCTGCCGGGGCAGTGTAGTAGATGTCGCGATCCCAGTCGGAAAAGCTAAAAGCGCTGTATTTCGGATTCGGGGCGAAGGCATAAGGCGCCGACTCCGTAAACCAATCCACCTTGGCGTTTCCAACGTCTCCGCCGGAATAGTACGTCGCATCCAGGCCGAAATCGACCTTATCCCCCGCCAGAATATCCGGTTTGTCGGCGGAGGCGTTCACCTGAAAAGTCGACTTGTGATATTGCGCCACGCGGAAGGTCAAATAGCCAAACGGATCATCTGTAGGCGACCTGCGAACCACAATCGAATAGGTGCCCAGCGCAGCGTCGTCTGCCAATTTAAGATCATCGCTGATGCTGCCCAATTGAGAGAGCGTCAGATATTTGGCGTAAACCTGCTCGCCCATCTGGTCGATGGTCACGTAGACTTGATCTGCCTTGAGCAGGCTGTAATGCAGGTCATCGTCCTGGCGCACCAGGCCCTTGAAATAGACATCCTGCCCGGGGCGGTAGACGGGGCGGTCGGTGTAGAGATACACAAAAGGCGTTGTGGAATTGCCGTAGTAGTTCTGCTCGATACCCAGGTCGCCGACCGACACGCCGCTGCCCCAGTCGCTTGCCACAAACGCCAGATGCCCCGATCCTTCGGCGCGCGCAAACATGGGTGCATTAACCCCGCTCATGTAAGCCAGGCCATTCCGGTCTGTATCGACCGTCTTGCCCACCGGATTCAGATCCTTGTCGTAGAATGTGACCGGCACATTCGCCTGTGGCTTGCCGTCTTCGAGGCCAACCACCCAGGCCAGCCCTTCGGACTGCGTAGACTTAAAGGTGATGTTGTCGGTCGCAACGATGAACAGATAACCCTGGTAGAAATTATTGTTGTAATCCAGCGGCGCGGCATTGACCCCAATGAAATAGTAGCCAGGCGGAAGCGAATCCCCCTTGTGGTCTTCGAGCTTGATAATCACGTGATCGGTCTGGTTCTTTACGTTCTGCACATCCGGCTTCCACGTATTGACCGGCTGCCCTTGCGGGCTAAAATCAACCGTCGAGGCCTTGGTGCCCCCGCTTCCATTGCCGTTTAACAGGCTGCTAAACTCACCAAACGTCAGCGGATAAACCGAAATGTTAGCCGAATCCAGGTTGGTGTATTCGAAATAGACCTCCTGAGGCCCATTCGCCCGGTAGACCAGCGGCGTCCAGGGCATGACCAGTCGCGCATACGGCGGCAGGTTGGCCGTCGTGAAATCGATGGAAGATTCGGTGCCAATCACGTTGCCGTAAATGTCGGTCATGCCCGGCAAAATCCGCACAACGTACGACGTACCGGGGCCCAACCCATACATGCTGTACGTCCAACTGTAGCCGTCGTAATACCACTGCGGCTCTGTTTTGGGCGCAGGCGTAATAACCACCCGACTTTTCAAACTGCTCAAGCGCATGGGCGACGCAAATTGGATGCTCAGAGAAGTGTCATAGTCGTTTGTCGGATCAGGCGGCGTAATTTTTACCACCTGCGGCAGCGGCACGGTGCTGAAATGGACCGCCAGGCCGCCCTTCAACGCGCCCCCATCGGCGGCCTGCGCCGTATCCGCGATTTTCAAGTCATAATAGCTGGCAATGGCATAACGACCGCGCGGTTGCACGGTCAGGACGGTGAAGTCATCATTCCACGAAAGATCGAGCGGAACAGAAGCCTTCGTCTCACGGTTGGCGACGCCGATGGACTTCGCCATGCTGGCAGAGTCCATCGGCTGGAGGAATGTGATCACAAATGCCTGATCCAGCAGGACGTTTGTGACGTTATCCAGGGACGGATTCTCCGGGCCATTCTTCAGCGCGAAGCTGGCGACGGAGGGCGCACGCGTGCTGAACTGCCAGACGTACGACTTTCCCAGCGACTCCCCGCCCGTGTCTTTCAACCCCGCTCCCACCCGCACCGTGTAACGAGTTCCGCTTAACAGGGCTTCATCGGGCTGGAACACATATACCGACGAGTTGACCCACTGGCCCTGCCCGGCCACCTGCGGCGAAAGTTCGAGCGGCTGCGGCAGCCCTTTCTGGTCTTCTTTGATGGTCAACGGGACGACGGGATGATTGAAGATAACCGTGATATTGGTCTTCTGGTCGATGTCCTCGCTGTCGGACGCGGGGAAAACCTGCCCAACTTGCAGGCTCTCCACCGTGGTGAAATCCAGTTCGATGCTCTCAGGCGGCGACGTCCCATCGAGCGCAGCTGCCGACGTGGAAAAGATTCCCTGATAGGTGGAGGCGGGCTCCAGGCTGGAATCGGGCGTGAAGGTCAACGTGCGGGCGTCCAGCCAACTCACCTGACCGGCAACCGGCTTTTTATCGGGGTCGAGGAACGAGAAAGCTTTCCCCGTTTTGGCGCGGTCCATGTCGCGGTCGAATGTAATCTGCAGCGTCGGCGACAGGTCCAGGCGCTGTCCGACGAGGGGATTCTGTGCGATCACGTGCGGGCCAGCTTGCGGCGGCGTCACCTGGATCGAAAGCGTTTCGGTCGCCGTCGCTTGCGGGCTGGGTTGCGGCCCCGCACAAGATATCAAGAGCGCCAGAGTCGCAAATGCGAGCAGGCGGATTATTTTCGAAAATCTTTTGTTCGTCTTCACACCAACCTCCCACTGCCCTTCCCATCTTCGTCAGAAAGTTCGATACGCTTTCTTAGTATCTTCCCAATCAGTCTGAGGGAGGATACCTTTCTTATTGTATACGATTCGCCTCCCGGCAGAACAAAATTGTGGGGCGCGAACAGTCAAAATGCCGCCCGCACCCCACATCCCCCATCACGATAAAGTCAAAGGAAGGGTTGTCATTCAAGACCAAGCTGTGCCAGGAATTTTCATCTCTCGAATATCTGCAATTTGATTCATAGACGCACAGCCGCATCATTCCGTTCCATTTTCCCGGAGATTGGCTTTTTCACCGCCGACGCGTCGGGACGGTTCCCCCTACAGCCTGATCCATGTAACACGATCATCACACACCGGTGACAGGTTCGACATACTCCCATAGTAAAATGGAATAATCCACATGAACCGATTTTCACCACAACCCTGCATCTACCCACTCATTGCGCTCATCCTGAAGGACCGGAAAATCTCAAAGGGCCCCTTCCCTGGGCTTCGATTGGCATAAAAAGGAGAGTCTCATGGTCGGTCAGGACGTTTCCCCTCACATCCTGCTCGTCGATGACGAGGCAGCCATCACCACCAACCTGGCGCCGTTCCTGGAACGGGCGGGCTTCGTTATCAGCGTCGCCGGAGATGGCACGCAGGCGCTGCAACAAATCTCCAGGTCCAAGCCAGACCTGGTCGTCCTGGACGTACTTATGCCCAAAATGGACGGTCGCCAGGTGCTACGCCACCTGCGCCAGGCCGGCGACTGGACTCCGATCATTCTGTTGACGCAAGTGGGGGAAGCCAGCGAACGCGCCATGGCACTCGAAGAAGGCGCCGACGACTACATCAACAAGCCTTTCGACCCGCGCGAACTGGTGGCCCGCATCCGCTCGGTGCTGCGTCGCGCCCGACCGGGCCAACCGCCCCTGGCAGCAGTCTGGCGTTTGGTATCAGGCAAACTGACGTTCGACCGCAGGGCGCACCGCGTGATCCTGAACGACAAAGAATTGGCGCTGACCCCAAAGGCTGTTGACCTGCTCGAATACTTGATGACCCATCCCGACGAGTTGATCAGCCGCGAGCGGCTGCTGGAAACCGTCTGGGGTTGGGATTATCCCGTCGGCACACGCAGCGTGGACACGCGCATCGCCGAACTCCGCCGGGCATTAAAAGACGACGTGACTACGCCGACTTACATCGAAACGGTCGCCGGGGAAGGCTACCGTTTTGCCGGAAAAGTAGAAGGGCAGGCATGAAACACTGGCATTGGGGATTGCTCATCTCCATCCCCGCCGTTGCGGGAGCAACATTAGCCGTGGCTTTCTGGCGTGGCTGGCTTCCCAACGCCATCTTCTATCTGCGCGCCGACCTTGGCACCGCTTTCGGGCTATTGGGATTGCTGTTTGTCGTTGGGCTGGGGATAGAGTGGGGACGCTGGTACCGCAGGGAGAGCAACCGACGCGCCATTGCCAGCAAGGTCAAGGCCGAAGCCACCAGCGAACGTCACGAGTTCCTGGGACGGCTGGATCACGAACTCAAAAACCCGCTTATGGCGATGCGCGCCGGGCTGGCCAATCTGGCGGGCACAACGCTGGAATCCCCACAACAGGAAATCATCAACAGCATAGAAACCCAAACACTGCGCTTAAGCCGTCTGTTGACAGATTTACGCAAATTGGCCGAACTCGAGATTCGCCCCATCGATTGCGCGCCAGTGGACATCAGCGAGCTGCTCCAGGAGGTTGCCACCGTAGCGGAGGAACGGCCCGATGCGGACAGCCGGCACATCGCCCTGACGTTGCCCCAGGCTCCCTGGCCGCTTCCTATGGTTTCAGGCGACCGGGACTTACTCTTTCTTCTGTTCCACAACCTGGTGGATAATGCGATGAAGTTTACCCAGCCAGGGCACACCATCGAACTGCGCGCCTTTGAAGACGGCTCCAAGGTGGTCGTGGAGGTGGCAGACACCGGGCCCGGAATCCCTGACGTCGAGGTGCCGCTTGTCTGGGAGGAGTTGTATCGGGGGGAGAATGCGCGCGGCGTGCCGGGAAGCGGAATCGGGTTGGCGCTGGTGCGGGCTATCGTCGAACGTCACAACGGGGAAGTATTCCTGCGCAGTCGGGTTGGGAAAGGCACTGTTTTCACCATACGCCTGTCCACTGCGCAAAAGTAGACGAGCCCTACAGCCCCCACTCACGAGTTTATCTGACGATCACCGGAGACAGCTCCAGCCAGCTTCGAGCGCCGTCACTCGTAAAGACCAGGGCCAGTTTATCTGACGAACGCGCCACCACCCAACCGGTTGTGGCATTGATGAAATCGGGTGTTCCCTGCCAGGCGGTGGAGATGACATGCAGCCAATACTGGCCGCCATTAATCGTATGATAAATTTCGCCAGACGCGTTCGGCGTATCCTGCTGCGTCCCCACCATCCAGGCTTCATCTGAATTGATAAAGTCAACGGCGCCGAACGGCATGGGCAACAAGTAAGTCTCCAACGTTCCCCCGGCCTTACCGGCGTACAGCCACGCGGCAGAGTATTTCGTATCGTAGAACTCACAACGCACCGTCAGCAAGATCGACCGGGCGGTCAAATAAAGCAAACCAGGGACTCCACAGCCGGCTTTGCTGCTCGAAAACAAATTTGCCGCCTGGCTACTGGGGGGAGAAATGTCGTCGCGTTGCCAGGTCTGCCCGCCATTGACGGTGAAATACAAAAACAGATGGTCCATCACGTCCGGGCAACTTCCCGTGAGCCAGCCATTGGTCGCCGTGGAGAAGGCCAACCCGGTTTTCGCACAGGCCATCAAATCGGGATTTTGCGCTGCATCAACCACTTGCTGCCAGGTCCGCCCACCGTCGGAGGTGGTGAAAACGACAACAGCGTCCTGGTCTGTCCCGGTTCCGACGTGCACCATCACCCAACCATGTTGCGGATCGATAAAGCCCAAATTCGAAGGGGTAAAGCGCCCCGGCTGAGAATCGGAATTCTGCAACGTCCCGGCAACCTGCCAGTTATCTCCGTTATCAGCCGTCTGCCAAATCGTCAGCTTATCGCCTGTGGATGACTGCGGTATTTGGCTTGTATACGTGACCCAGGCATTCCCCGCCGCGCCGAAGAAAGCCACGGCGGCGAGTCCTTCGGCAGGAGAGTTGAGCAACGCATCGGGGGGAGTGCGATCCTGCCAGGAGCGCCCACCGTCGGCCGTGAACAGAATGTGGTCGTTCAAATCCGTTTCCACCTGGCCGATTCCCCATCCATTGGCTTCGTCCAACATGCGAATCTGAATAATCTTCACCGACTGCCCCGGTTTCAACTGTCCGGAGAAAAGCGCCGTCGTCGGCGTTGGCACAACGCTCGTCGGGGAAGGAGTTGCCGAAGGAGGCGGCGTGCTGGTTCCCGGCGTGGGCATGCTTTCGATCCCAACTTCCAAAACGCCGCAGGCCGTCAAAAACGCCAACAAAAGCACAGCAGGCAAAAAAAGGGATAACGATTTTGCCGACCGTACTTTCATTGGCGCCTCCGTCATGGATTGAAATGTCATCGCTATTTATTCAAGCATTCTACTTCTTCTTATCTCGAACATAGGAATTTTATCCAAGAATCATCAGATTGGGTACCTGAGGGGTTTTCGCAGCAGTGTACACATCCGGCAAAAAATCACCGTGACGCTGAAGTTCTCGACGCAATCCCAGGCGCGCCCGCGCCAGGCGGCTCTTAATCGTTCCAACCGGCACACCGACGATGATGGCCGCTTCGGCGTAATCGAGTTCCAAAACATCGATCAACACGATCACCGTTCGGAAATTGGGCGTCAGCCGTTGCAAACCGGCCCGGATCGTCTGCGCCAACTCGTCCAATTCGGCCTGGTCTTCCGGGCCACGCGCATGGTCGGTCAACCAAACGGGAAAGTCGATCTCTTTCTTATCTTCCGCTAACGGCTCCAAGGGATAGGTGGGATGGCGCTTACGATGACGCAGTTCATTGTAGCAAACGTTTTTCAAGATCCGCACGAGCCAAAACTCGAAGGAACCGCCTCGAAAATCCGAGATATGACGAAAAGCAAGAACAAAGGCATTCTGCACAGCGTCTGCAGCACAATCTTCGCTTTCCAGCATGTACGCCGCGATACTGAATAAACGATCCTGGTACGCCAGGACAAGTTGATTGAAAGCGTCCAGGTCGCCTTGCTGAGCAGATTGGATGATGGCAAATTGGTCCATACGCACTTGGCCCTCCAAAAGGAATTACTCCTTTATTTATACCTGGAGGGTGTTTCCAACGCGTCACTGCCATGTCACAGAACGGTGACAATGTAGCCCTTCACACGGCAAGAAGCAGTGGTATGCTACGCCTATTGCCGCACACCTTCTCCCTACATTCCATTTTTTCGAAGCGCAACCGATGCAAACGGACATCCCGCCTCAATTCATGTTCGACATGACCCCCGAACAATTTCGGGAACTCGGCTACAAAGCGATCGATTTAATTGCCGACAATTTGGATCGACTGCAAACGCGAAGCGAACCCGCCCGACGCGTGTTCCGACCGAATTGCGCGATCAACTCCTGGGCCAATCTCTGCCCCAAAACGGAAGCGAACCCGCCGACCTGATCGAGTTCGTCGAGCGATACATCCTGCCCTACCCCTTGGGGAACATCAATCCGCGCTTCTTCGCCTGGGTCAACTTGCCGGCTGCGCCCATCGGCATTATCGGCGAGTTATTGGCAGCCGGCATGGACACCAGCGCCGCGGGCGGGGACTGCAACAAGAGCCAACACCGATGGTGATTTACAAATCGATGGAGGGACATAGCTGTATCGATAAGGCCGTCGAGTTATTGGGGATCGGGCACGACTATCCGCGCAAAATCCCCGTCGACACCGAATTCCGAATGGACGTTGCCAAATTGGCGCAACAGATCAAAGAAGACCGCCAGGCTGGTTTGTATCCGGCTTGTGTGGTAGCCAGCGCCGGGACGGTCAACACCGGCGCCGTCGATCCGTTCGAAGAGATTGCGGAGCTTTGCGAGCAGGAGAATTTGTGGCTGCATGTGGACGGAGCGTTTGGGGGCGTGGGAATTCTGTCTGAGCAATCGAGCCATCTATGACTCCACTGCAAAAAGGATAGGACAAAGCTCCTCCAAATTGCACCCTCCTCAAAAGGGGAGGAGTTTAATATAATCAGAGCAAACCAACCTAAGCGGAGAAACCCATGTTCAAAAAGA
>JBJKRF010000007.1:0-5339 GCA_046704785.1 Anaerolineales bacterium
ATTTTAAATCATTCCTACGCTTGATCACGGCCTGTAGACTATGAAGGTTGATTAAATTTACCTTGTCGTTCTCACTCTCATATCTCTCACGTTCGCCAGTGCAAATAAATGCATCATCTTTCTTGTAAGAATGAAGCTTGCGGTATAGCAAGTCTAGTTTATCCATCGTAGCGCATAATGTTGTTTCATGGACATTAGCGACGCTGTAACGTGAATCTTCCAGGTTGGGACAGGAGAATGCCGAACCGTCCGGTTTAATGTAAAGTAAACCTCTATAGGCTGCGACGCATTCTCTGGCAATGCAGAGTCCAGAACTCCTGACATACCACACTTCAAAATGTCCGCTTTTTCTTCATCAGACCCCACGAACGGCGTAGTGCAAGCACAGGCCGGATCCGGGAAAAAGGGTGTCTTGCGCATTGAGAGCCTTGCATAATTCCGCGATCGCCCGTGTCCGATGAGCAGAACTTTGCGGAGTCAAGGTGAGGCGTAACTCGTCGTTGGTAACTTCTAGGTCAGCAGCGCTGGCCAAAGCGGCTTGTATCAGGGTCCGGCCTTCGTCATCAACTCTGCGGTAATGGGGAGCCACCAACCGAAGCAAATCACTTTCAGACTGGTAGGCCAGCATTTTGATGAGATTGGTCAGGTGCTTGCGTTCCGATGCCAGCTTCACCACCGGCTTGTCGATCACGGTCTCGACCGGGACTCGCTTGGGGATTGCCGCGCGACGCTTTTCCAGTTGTTGGACTTTCTCCCAGGCATTCCAGATCTTCTGGTTGAGTTTGGCATGGGCCGTTTTGAAGCCGCGCATGGTCGGACGGCGCTTCTCCTGGTTGATCCATGCTTCCAGCCCGTATTCGGCCTGAAGCAGGTCCAGATGGGCTCGGGCCTGACACAGTTTCGCATCAGCCAAAGCCCACGCCGGATTGGGCACCTCGCGGCTGCCATCGTCGGGCACGGTGGCATATTCCGCCAGTGCGTCCAGAGCATATTCCTCGCGCAGATACTTGAAGAAGTTCTCCTGCCGCCAACGATCAAACATCCGATGCGCCACCTGTGCCGCCGGCAAGTCGCGGCGCGAGGTCAGGATGGGCGTCTGGTGCCCGTTTTCCATGCGGCGGGTGACCTGGCGCAACTCCAGCTTGCCCTTGAGCAGCCGCACCTCCTGGTCAGCCAACTCATATGTCGTAACGCGCCCGCCAAGGCGCGTGCGGTATGGGCGAAATTTCTTCCGCGCGATCTTTTTGCCGCGACGTTCCTTCCGATACGTGAGCAAATCAAAACCTATGGCGAGGATCTTTTGAAAGAGTTTGGGGCTGAAGCCGCCACGGTCGAAAACAATCGTCAACCGGCGGCTGCCAACCAATTGGCGGACCTGATCGAGCAGTTCGGGCAACATCTTCACCATGCCGGCGTTGTTTGGGGCTGTAACGACCAACAAGGGATCGCCCGAGCTGTCGTTGACCCAGTAGTCCGAAGTCGCCGGCATGGAGATGCGCATGCGGGCCACGTGTGTTTTGGGCAGCGCATGCTTGCCGTGGTAAACACGAACGTGGCCGTCGATGTAGAGAAAACCCAGAGCGGCGCCACGCGCGGCGACGCGTTGCTGGGCCAGGGCTTGGCCGAACTGCGCCGCCCGACCGGCAGCGGCCAATCTGGCCAGTTTGCGGCGCAGGGTTTTGACTTCCGGTGCGCGGTCCAATCCCAGCACTCGCCCCAAATCAGGAGGCGAATATTCCTTGAGTCCTTCGGGGCGTTTAATGCGCCAGAGCGCCATCAGCAACAACGTCAGCAGACTGGTGCGCAGTCCATAGAAGGCCGGGCCAAGACTGCCATAAATTTTTTGAGCGCATTCCAAGACGCCGCTGGCGACTAGAACAGGAATCGCTAGCAACACGCCAGCTCGTGGAACTGCCGTGGCGGAGCCAAAGAGAGGAGGCGCGTCCTCCAGCAATCCCAGTCGCGCCAACAAACGATCTGCCGAACGATTGGCCGGATCGGAGTCCTGGCTGGAGGGGACTTTTCGGACTGAAGAGCAAAAAGAGGACAGGTTTGGGTTCCCCCCTGAGGCCGTTGGATCTGCAGAGCAAAGAGGCCGCACAGGCGATGGACCGGAGAGCGTCGCGTCCAGGGGGAGTTGGTCTTGCGCTGGTGGTGCGATTTTCCATCCCAGTCGGCGAAGTGTTTTGCGAACCGCTGGCCTGGTAATGCCCAACTGCCGGGCGATCTCATGGTGCGAGCAGCCTTCGGCCTTGAGCTTTTGGATCTGCGTGCGACGCGAGGTCGCCAACCGGGGATATCCTGGCGGGCAACCCATAGGACGCCCCAGCGCAGCCAACCCGCCCTCCGCGAAACGTCGTTGATATCGACGCAGCGTGCGAACCGAATAACCGAAGGCCTTGGCCACATCGTTCTGATCCGCCCAGCCTAACTCAACCAAGTTTACCATTGCGTGAGCCTCTGACATGCAGTCATCGAGCGCATATTGAGCGATGGGCATCCCCGATACGAGGACCACACGGCGATTGTCGCGGGAAAGGACGAGACACCGTCCGTTGATAAAGCAAGTGCCCTCCGGGTTTCGGGCCTCAGGAAAAAAGTCATCGCCGGATGAATTGGCCATACCGGAGTGATATTACCCGGCGAGCCAAAAAAGCGGACAGGTTTGGGTTCCCCCCTCAGACCTTCAGAAACGCCCAGAAAACTGTAGAAAACGGTGACGCTATGTCAGGAGTTCTGGACTCTGGCGGCGCTCTTGACCAGCGCGTCGCTGACATTCGCCACCAACTACGACGTTCGTGTGGTAGCCTCCGGCCTGCAACGCCCTACAGGCATCGTGGCCTTGGGCGATGACATCTTGTTTTTCTCCCAGGTGCCCACTCCCGGCGTGCCCGGAACGATGGGCGGCAGCAACTCCGTGGACGCCCTCTTCGTGCCCACCGGGGAGACATTCAGCATCGCAACTGGCAACCCGCAGCCGGAAAATCTTGCACTGGACAGGCGCGGACGCCTATATTGGACCTGTAAGTCCGCCGGCGTCATTCTGATGACGGATTATCGGCACGGTGTCACCAAATTGGTGACTGGTCTGGATCATCCCAACGGCATCGCCGTGGACCGTTGGAACAACGTGTATTACACCACGTTGCCCACGCCCGGCGTGCCGGGCACAATGGGCGGCAGTAATACGGTCTCCGTGTTTGATGGTTCCGACTCCACCGTGCTCGTGCCGGGCGACCCCGAACCGACCGACATCGCGGTGGATTGGTTTGGCAACCTGTATTGGACTTGCCACTCCGCTGGCGTCATTTTGAAACGCGACACCGCCGGAAACGTCACGAAACTGTTGACCGGCCTTCACAGCCCGACCGGCATCGCAGTGGATGCCTGGGGCCGGAACCTTTATTTCACGGAAGTGCCCACACCCGGTATGCCCGGCAGCATGAGTGGCAGCAATATGGTTTGGCACGTCCATCTGGCTACGATGAAAGTCGATTTGATCAGCAGCTGCGACCCCGAACCGCATGCCGTGACCGTAGCACCCGATGGCGACGTGTTTTGGACCTGCTCCAGCGCTGGCGTTATCAAAGAAGCCCGGCCTGAATTTCGGTTCTTCAACGACAACGACTGATTCGCCAGCATTTTCGCAACCCAAATCCGTCACCGCCGGCAAAGGCCCGAGGCTCAATCAGCCGAGGGCCTTCGCTTTTGGGCAAGATTCACCTCGAAGGCAGGTGTCCCTAAAGCCCCGGCACATAATGTTCCGGGTGAAAACTGTCGGCAAAATCATGTTTCACGCGCTCGACGTGCCCATCGGCAAACGTCACGTTGGCCTTGCCTTTGTGTCGGCTGGTGAGCGGATAACCGGGCGGCTCCCAGGCACCGTCGTCAATCACCGCGTCCCCCGGCCCGTCCGCCGGACTGCCCTTTTCCTCAGCCAGCATGATTTTTCCCGACGGATGCGCAATGGCGCTGGCGCGGTTCAAAGTGATGACCGAGCGGTCTTTGGAGATGTAGCTGGCCATGCCGTGTTCGTTGTAGGCGTTCAACGAATAGCTGTAAAAGTATTGCTCAAAACCCGGATTTTGCTGCCAGAGCACCTGGCGGTGAAGCGCGTCCTGGTCGGCGGGACAGCGCACGTATTCGCTTTTGTAGCCGAGGTAGCGCATGACGCTTCCATCGGCCGGATTCCGCATGGTCACTCCCGAAGCGTTGCTCGATACCTGCCACCAAATCCAGTCCTCCGGTTGCGCGCCCAGCGAACTTTTGAGCGCGGCGGTGGGAAAATCGTCGTGATTGTCCTGAAAATACAGTATGAACCCCAAACTCAATTGGTGCAGGTTGTTTTCACAGGTGATGGCTTTGCCGCTGTTCTCCGCCTGCGACAACGCCGGCAGCAGCAACGCAGCCAGAATGGCAATGACCGCGATGACCACCAAAAGCTCGATCAAAGTGAATGCGCCTGCGTAACGGCCCGCCGGCACATTTGCGTGAACAGATTTTCCCCACATAAACAGGCACTGTTGACAATAACAGTGGAATTTATGCGCGCGGCAAACAATGTCAAACGACCGGTTTCCGGCGCACTGCTCGGATTCGCGCTACGGAACCTGGACGCCAACAGAATATGGCAAAGTTCCAGTCTCTTAAGATTGGTTCAAAAACTTGTGATGGAAAAGGTCATGGAGCGGTCTGGAATCCCAGCCGCTTGAGTGTGACGGCAAACGACGAGTGGGTATCGTCGCCGTCGCTGGAAATCCAAACGGCGATGACCTTGAGCGGAATGGCAAAGCGGTTGGTGAAAACGAAATTTCCGTCCGCCTTTGGCACGGCTACCACCGTTTGCTCCATCAGGCCATCGCTGGAATATGTCCGGCTGCGTCCGATTTGCGTGGCCTCCGTGCCGACGTAGAAAAACTGGATTTTGCTGATGCCCGTGCCGGGCGGCGCGAGCGCAAAGAGTTCTTTGACCCAATCTGCCGCCGTCAATTTTTCCCACCAGTTTAACGTGCGCGTTCCTTGCTCGACCAATCCCACGCGAAGGCTGTAGTCGTCGAACCCTTTTTCGCCCTGCTTTGCCGGTGGAACTTTCAGCGAACCTGAAATCTTTCCGCTCACGCGCACTTCGGTGACGTTCAATTCGTTGGTCAGCGGAAACACGGCGGGCGCGGCTGAATTGGTAACGCCAATGACAAGGCCAGCCACCGTGCAGCGAAACGTGTTGGGCGGAATGTGTCGGTATTTCAGAAATTGCCAGCCGTTGGTCTGTGTCAGCGGCAGGACAAATGTTCCCGCTGATGCAACCATTGCGAAAGAGCCAAGCAGCAAAAGCACAAGCG
>JBJKRF010000008.1:0-4248 GCA_046704785.1 Anaerolineales bacterium
ACGATGAGCAGTTCGAGGGACGAGCAAGGAAGGCCGAATTTCTCGGATAGAGATACTGCTGTACAAATGAAACGGGTGAAGCCTGTGGGAGTTGTGCAGAGAGCCGAGCCGTCTCCGGCACGAGACAATGGAAAAACCAGCGCAAATCTTTCTGCGCTACTCTTGGTGAACCGCCGGATGCGGACCCGCATGTCCGGTGGTGTGAGAGGGAGCGGTTAGCCGCCGCTCCCTACTCGATTTTGGGCGCACCAAAGTGTACGAATCAGGGTTATTAAGGGCGGATTTCTCCGGGAATGGTGAATTTCTGCCAAAATAATGATAAAAATCGGATATAATCTCTTGTTTAGTGTCCCAACAAAATATGCTCGCTTTGAGCAGTATTTGGCAACTTCTCGACATAGCAAGATAGATAGAAGGATTGGGGGGCATGCCCCTTGCCCCCATACGAAGTGACACGTCATTAACTTTGTGGAGTGCATGTATGGATAAAAAGACTCAATTGCAGATGTACTACGAAATGGTGCTGATTCGCCACATGGAGGAGCGCGCTGCGGTACTTTACCAGCAGGGCAAAATTGGTGGTTTTTTGCACTTATACATTGGGCAGGAATCTGTCTCGACCGGACTCGTCCATGCCCGTCAGCTGCGGGATCGCATTATCACCGCTTACCGTGACCATGGCGTGGCCATCAACTGCGGAATCCCGTTGAATATGGTTATGGCCGAGTTGCTTGGAAAGTCGACGGGCACATCGAAAGGAAAAGGTGGTTCGATGCACATGGCCGATACCGCCAAAAATTTTTGGGGAGGGCACGCCATTGTTGGTGCGCACCTGCCAGTTGCAGCCGGATTCGCGCTTGGCGATCAGTATTCGAAACAGGACAATGTGACGATTTGTATGTTCGGTGATGGGGCCACCAACATTGGCTTCTTCCATGAGGCCCTTAACCTGTCGAAAGTCTGGGACCTGCCAGTCTTGTGGGTCTGTGAGAACAATATGTATGGCATGGGAACCGCCGTTGAGCGTGCTTCTGCCGTTTCCCAGATTCGCCAAAAAGCCGAGGGCTACGGTATTCCGAACGAGCGCATCAGCGGTATGAACGTCATGGATGTGTACGAGACCGCTAAAAAGGCGATCGAAACCGTCCGCACCCAAAAATCACCGTATATGTTGGAGATTACCACTTACCGTTTCCGCGGCCACTCGATGGGTGATCCTGAACGCTACCGCAAACAGGAAGAAGTCAAGAAATATGAAGAGAACGACCCAATCGGTATTTTTCGCAATTATTTGATCGAGAAGAAGATTGCCAAAGCGGCCGAGTTGGATGAAATTGAAACGAAGGTTCTTGCCGAGGTTGATGAGGCGGTAGCGTTCGCCGAAAGCAGCCCCGAACCAACCGTCGAAGATATGTACCAGGACGTTTACGCAGACGCATAGTCGCGCTGAGAGGAAAAGGAATCAGACTTATGGCAAAAATTACGATGCGCGAAGCAATTTCCCAGGCGCTCTGGGAAGAGATGGAGCGCGACCCTGCCGTGTTCATTATGGGGGAGGAAGTTGGCGTGTGGGGCGGCTCATACGCCGTCACCAAAGGCTTTTACGATCACTTCGGCAGCGAGCGTGTCAAAGATACGCCGATTGCCGAAGCGGTGATTATCGGTTCCGCGTTGGGCGCCGCGATGGTTGGCCAGCGCCCCGTGGCCGAACTGATGACGATCAACTTTGCCTTTGCCGCGATGGATCATATCGTCAATGAATCGGCCAAGATGCACTATATGTTCGGCGGACAGTTCAAGGCGCCGTTGGTGATTCGCACCGTCAGCGGCGGTGGCCGCCAATTGGCGGCCACCCACTCGCAGACGCCCGACGCCATTTTTGCCCATTTCCCCGGGCTGACAGTCGTCTCGCCGGGTACGCCCGAAGACGCCAAAGGCCTGCTCAAATCGGCCATCCGCTCGGATAACCCGGTGATGTTCATCGAACATGCCACGCTCTACCAGATGCGCGGCGAAGTCCCCGAGGGCGAATACCTGATTCCGCTGGGAAAATCCAAAGTCCAGCGCTCCGGCAACGATGTGACCATCGTCACCTATTGCAAAGGCCTGGATATTTCGATGAACGCCGCCGAAAGCCTGGCGAAAGAGGGCATCGATGTGGAGATCGTCGACCTGCGCACGCTGCGTCCGCTCGACATGGAGCCCGTCATCGAATCTTTCAAGAAGACCAACCGCGCCGTCATCGTCGAGGAGGGTTGGAAATCGTTTGGGGTGGGTTCTGAAGTGGCCTCCCGTATCTACGAACAGGCTTTCGATTACGTCGATGCACCCATCGTGCGTGTGGCGCAAGCCGAAGTGCCACTGCCGTATAATCGGAACCTTGAGCAGAAAGCGCTTCCACAGCCTGACGGTGTTATTGCCGCGGTAAAGGAGGTGTTGAAATAATGGCTGAAACTATCTCCATGCCCAAACTGGGCTTTGATATGCGTGAAGGCACGCTCGTTCGTTGGGTAAAGAACGAGGGTGAACAGATCAATAAAGGCGACGTGCTGGCCGAGATCGAGACGGACAAAGCAACCGTCGAAGTCGAATCGTCGGCGGAGGGCATCGTTCGCCGTTTGCTCGTCGGCCAGGGCGATGTCGTGCCAATTGGGGCACCTATCGCCATTGTGGGCGGCGCGGATGAAAAAATCGAGGAAGTGTCCGCCGCCGAGAGCGAGTCCAAGCCTGAGACCGAATCGGCGACCTCGGCGGTTGTGCCTGCGTCTCAAACGGCCCCGTCAGCGCCTTCCGTTTCAGCGGCCAGTGCTCCTGCGGAAGCCGGATTCGTCAAAGCTTCGCCATTGGCCAAGAAAATCGCGCGTGATCACCAGGTCGATTTGTCGGCGCTGCAGGGCAGCGGCCCCGGTGGACGGATTGTCCGCAAGGATGTGGATGCGGCCCTGGCTGCGGCTCCTGCGGCGGTCACGGGCGTCCAACCGGCCGCAACTGTGGCCAGCAAACCGCCTGCTTTGGCGCCACTTCCTTCGCTGACGCCTGTTTCGCATGCCGACCAACAGGTTCCAACCAGTAAATTACGCCAGGCTATCGGGCGGCGTCTGGTCGAGTCGAAGCAGCAGGTGCCACATTTCTATGTGACGCACGAGTACAAGATGGACACGTTGCTCGAAGTGCGCAAGCAGGTCAACGGTTACCTGCCGGAAGGCGAGAAGCTCTCTGTCAACGACTTCATCGTCAAAGCGGTGGCATTGGCATTGCGCCAGTTTCCGAACCTGAACGCCTCGTTGGATGGCAACTCGATCCTGCGGCACGGCGCCGTCAACGTCGGTGTGGCTGTAACCGTCGAGGGCGGCCTGTTGACGGTGGTCGTCAAGGATGCCGACCAGAAACCGTTGCGCCAGATCTCTATCGAAATCAAGACGATGGCCTCGCGTGCGCGCGAGGGCAAAGTGAAGCCGGACGATGTGGATGACTCGACGTTTTCGACCAGCAACCTGGGAATGTATGATGTCGAAGAGTTCGTGGCCATCATCAATCCACCCGAAGCAGCCATCCTGGCGCTCGGTTCGGCGCGTGAAGTGCCTGTTGTGGAAAACAGCGAACTCAAGGTGGGCTGGCGGATGAAAGCCACCATCTCGGTGGATCATCGCATCAGTGACGGGGCCGAGGCGGCTCGCTTCATGCAGGCTTTAGCGGGCTACCTGGAAGAGCCATTGAGGCTGCTGGTTTAGAAGAAAAGAACGCGGAGGAGATTTCCCTCCGCGTTTTTTATGGCCTGTAGGCTTTTTCAAAACGTTTTTTCTGTAATCGTGTTATGATTTACCGGTTGAGGAGACATTCCGGTTCGATATGTCAGTTTTTCTGGGAACATTTCTATCGCTTCGTGCGGTGTGTCACTGGGATTGCTATCGGGGCGGCTCCTCGACTCACTCTGTTGTACGACCCATTTATTGGATGTTTCAAAGTGAAATGATAACCCGGTGCTAGACTGCCCCGGGCTGTTGATTTCGAGCCTCGTGTGCAACGACTTATCGAGTGTCTCTGGTAGATTTTGTATGTTGACTCCTCGGTCATGCGATGGGCCTTGTTAGGAGAGGCTCTTGAATGACGTCGCTCAATATTAGAGGTTCTCTGGGAATCAGTGGGATAGGGCGAATTTGTGGGGGTGGGGGGGGGCCCGTAACACCCCCCCCCCCCCCCCACAAAAACCCAACACAACGCGGACCTAATAATAAATTTATTTTTATT
>JBJKRF010000009.1:0-40384 GCA_046704785.1 Anaerolineales bacterium
GGGGGGGCCCCCCCGACGCGCCCCCCCACACCTCCCCATAAATTTGATTCCCAGAGAACCCAAAAAAGAGCCTGAATTCAGGCTCTTTTTTGTCGTTGCGCTTTACGTCGTTTATGCGCTGATTTCCTGCCAGATTGTTTTCATGTAGAGCGCATCGTCTTCCATGGCAGGACTCTCGCACAGGATGCGTCCGCCGCAACCAAACGCCTTCAGCGCGCGGAAGAGTCCGCGCAAATCCAGGTCGGATTCCGCCAAGGGGACGTGATTCTTCTCGCCTTTCGGGCCGTATTCGATTCCCGAAAGATGGATGTGCAGGCCTTTGAGCGCCTCGTCGCCCAATGCTTTGCCGTACTTCCGCAATCGTTCGGACCATTCCTCGTATGAATTGACCGTTCCATCGCCGGCGCGGGCGTGCAGGTGCGCAAAGTCGATGCAGGGCAACACGCCCTCGATGGATTTTGCCATTTCCAGCGTATCTTCCAGCGAACCCAGCATGGCGCTTTTGCCCATCGTCTCCGGGCGCAATCGGGTTGGGTTGCCGGCTGCACGCAGTTCGTCCACGCAGGCTTTCAGGCGCGGGATCGCCACAGCCAGCACCTCCTGTGGGGGATTTCCGAAATAGGAGCCGGGGTGGAAGATGATGTCCGTCGCGCCGGCCAGGTTCCCATAGGTGGCGGCGTCCATCAGCCGTTGGCGCGACTTGGGCCACTCGTTCTCGTCGGCGTTCAAATTGATGAAATAAGGTGCATGCACGCTGATCGTTATATCCTGCTCATGGGCCGCAGCTTTGATGGCGGCGCACGTTTCTTCCGAGACGCGCACGGCGCGCACCCAGCCAAGTTCCAGCGCCTCCAGCCCGATGGATTTGCCAAACTGGATTGCGCCTACGGAACCGCCCGGCTTTTTGGGCGTCTTCGATGGCGAACCCACGGTGCCAAAGCGAAACGAAAGTGCCATTTTCTCCTCCAATCAGAAACCAAGCAGCGTTGTGGCGCGCATCCATAACGGCGGCCCCAATACCAGCAGGCCCGCGATGACGGCTGCGCCGGCGGCGATCAGCACGGCGGCAGCGCCGACATCCTTGCCTACCTTTGCCAGCGGGTGGTGCATGGGGCTGGCCAGGTCGACCACGGCTTCGATGGCAGTGTTGAAGAATTCCGCTGCCCAGACCATAGCGATGACCAGCACCAGAATGGCCCAATCGTGGGTGTTGAGCCCCAGCCAGAGTCCCAACGCGACGACGGCCACCGTCACGATAGCGTGTATCCAGGCATTGCGCTGCGTACGCAGCACGTACCACCAGCCGTTGAAGGCGTGTTGAAAAGAGCGCAGCCGCGCGGCCAGGAACTCGCGCATTATTCCTCCTGCACCTGGATGTGGCCGAGTCCCAGTTGCGCCAGAATCTGTTCCTGGGCGGCCCACATGCGCGCTTTCTCGTCGGATTCGGCGTGGTCGTGGCCCATCAGGTGTAGCACGCCGTGCACCACCAACAACTGGACTTCGGCCTCGGCGGGATGCCCGGCTGCGGCGGCTTGCTGCGCGGCGCGCGGTACGGAAATCAGGATGTCGCCCAGGTACCGGACGTTCGTCTGCGGGTCGCTTTCGTCCGATGGGAACGAGAGCACGTCCGTCGGGGCGTCCATCCCCAGGTAGTCGCGGTTCAGCACCTGCAGGCGTGAGTCGTCTGTCAGCACAATGGTCAGGTCGGCTTCCGGGTCTGCTCCCTGATGTGCCAGCGCTGCACGCGCGGCCATTTCCACCAGTCCTTCGGCAATATCGGGCGTGAGCTTTTTGTCCTTATCGATAAAGATCATTGCTTTTCTTCCTCCTGGTGAGGAAGCGGGGTGGTGGGCGTCTCGGTGCTGGCGGCTTTGGTGTCTTTTGGATACTGGATGCGGGGATGGTAGACGCCTGCCAGCGTGGTGGTGAACGAATCCATGATGAGGGTCAGGTCCTTGAGGGTCAGGCGTGTTTCGGCCAGTTGGCCCTCCTTCTGGCAGAAATCGACCGCTTTCTGTACCAGCGAGCGGATGTCGCTTTCGTTGCGCGGGCGCATGGAGCGCGCACGCGCCTCCACGTTATCGGCCAACATGAGGAGAGCCGTCTCGCGCGAGCGCGGGCGCGGGCCGGGGTAGCGGAACTTCGACGAGTCAACCTTCGACACGTCGCCGCCCGTGGCTTCGACGGCTTTGGTGTAATGGTAACGCGCCAGCAGGGTGCCATGATGTTCGAGCATGAAGTCTTGCAGGCGGCGGGGTAGGCGATTCTTGCGCGCCAGTTGCACTCCGTCCAGCACGTGCCGGATAACAGACTGCGCGGCTTCCTCCGGCGGAATGTCGTCGTGCGGGTTGAGGCTGTCTTGCATCTGGTTTTCGATAAAGAAGGATGGATTCAAGGCTTTGCCCACGTCGTGGTAAAGGGCGCCCACACGCATCAACAAGGTATCGATGCCCAGTTTTTCGGCGGCCTGTTCGGCCAGATTGGCAACCTGCAGGCTGTGTTGGTAGGTGCCCGGCGCGTTGCGCAGGAAAAATTGTAGCAAGGGCGCATCGGGCCGCGAGATGTCCAACAGGCGCAGGGGGGTAGTCAGGCCCAGGAATTCTGCCAACAAATACTGAAGGAGCAAGGCGATACTGGCGGACGCGAATCCGTTGAGGGTGGCAGCGCCGATCAGCGTTAGATACCCTACCCAGTCGAGCGAACCACCCGGCAGCCGGTAGGCCGTTACCACGGCCGCGCCGGCCACCGAAGCGACCAATGCTGCCCAAAGAAACGAGGCAAACCGGTGGGCGCGTCCCAGCGACAGGACAGCCGTCATCGAGACGATCATGTAAAAGAGCGTCAGGTCGAATGCGCCCGACAGGTCGTAACCGGCCAGGATGCTGATCACAATCGAGAGGATCAGCCCGGCATCGGGGCCGAACAACGTGGCAATCAGCAACGCGAAGGCCGGCAGCGGAAAGATGTACGGAATAATCGTCCGGTTGGGAATGACGAGCCGTGTCGACCACAAGAAAACCAGGAACAACAGCGCCACCAGAATCAGGCTGCGGCTATCATTGTAATAGTTGGGACGGCGGTGGCGGAAATACATTCCCAGGAAGCCCATCACGATGGTGATCAAGGCGATGGTGCCCAGGTAATCCAAGCTGAGATCGCGTGGATGCACCAGCCCCATATTTTGCAGCGCTTCGATATCTGCATCGCTGAGCACCTGGCCGCGTTGGATAACCAGCTCGCCGGCCACGTAGCGCTGAGTCACCGGCTGGACGGCGTCGCGCGCCTGCTGACGGGCGGCGTCGGTTAGGTCCTGGCTGAAGAAGCTATTTGCCACAATGAACGGACGCACCAATTCGGTGACGACGTTGGCCTGTTCTTCTGTCAGCGTCAGGCTCACCATCGATGGCATGCTGCGGCGCACACTGTCGAGGTTGGTATCCCGAATTGGGCTGCGCAAGACAAGCTCCAGCACGTTGAGCGCATCCTGTTGGACGGCGTCCCAGCGCGTATCGGAAAAATTCAGGATGCTATCCAGTGTGTCGGAGTCGAACTGTACATCGGTGATCGCCAACAGGTCGGCGCGCTTCTGGTCGCTTGTTCCAAAGCTGTCGGCGCGCACGTTTGCAATGTAACTTAACACCGTGCGCAGGCGGTCGAGCTGTCGACGCGCTACTGCCGGGTCGGGGGGGGTATAGACCGGCGAAACGGCGCGCGCCGCCGAGTCTCGCGCCAGGTTGGTGCGCACGTCGCTGACGTATTCAACGTCTTGGGGCGCCTGCACATCCTGCGGAGCTACCTCGCCTGCATGTAGCGTCAGGCTATCGGGACGTAGCGAAACCGGCGTCACCAGCGCGAAATAGGTGGCGACCCCCGTCACGACCAGCAACAGGAATGCCAGTAAGTCGTGACGATTGAAACGTTGCCTGAAGGGAGGAGTATCAGGAGCCACAGAGCTAGCTTTGCAGCACTTCCCGCACTGCTGCACTGATCTGGTCGCCGGGCGCGCGCCCGGCGATCTTTGGCATCAGCACTTTCATCACTTTGCCCATATCTGAGGGGGCGCTTGCGCCGGTTTCGGCGACGGCGGCCTGTACCAGTGCACGCAGTTCATCGGCGCTCAACCCTTTGGGTAGGAAGGTGGAAAGCTCTTCAATTTCCTTCTGCGCCTCGGCCACCAGGTCGTTGCGACCGACTTTTTCGGCTTCCTCGATCGACTCTTTGCGCATCTTGACTTGTTTTTGCAGGATGGCCAGCACCGTGGGCTCGTCGAGCGTGGTGCGCTGGTCGACCTCGGCTTGCTTGATGGCGGCCAATGCCATGCGGATTGTCCCTTTGCGCACTTCGTTGCCAGACTTCATTGATTCTTTGAGGGCTTCATATAATTGAGTTTTTGTGTCCATGGGTTCGATTATAACCTTTGCAAGTTGACAAAATAGGGGTTCTTTGGGATTTTTGTGAGAATGGAATCGGCCCCCATTCAGGGAATTCCCGTAAAGGGGAAATCTTACCAAAAGGAGGAATTATTCCTGCCCCAGGAAGGCCGCCCACGAGGCGTGATCCAGTTCCTGGCAGATGCGCTCGAACTCGACCTGTGTCCGTTTTCGTGCGGCGACGAAAGCCGCAGCGAAGCCCGGACGTGACGGATCGTCTTTGTTCATCTGGGCGTGCGAATCCTGCGGCAGCAGCGGCGCAACCCACGCCCGTAGCGCCGGGACGAATGCCAGGGCCTCCAGCGGGTAGTAGAGCCGCCCGGAGCGTAGCTGCGGGCTCTGAAGCAGGTCCACCGCCAGCGGGTCGATTTGAGCGGCGTCCTCGTTGGGGTGAAGCGCTTGCCAATGTTCGACGTAATTGCTGTGGGCGTAGAAATCCTGTACGGCGTGCGTTAACCGTCCGAAGGCGGCGCGGGCTTGCGGCGCTTGCCCGTCTGCCAGGGCGGTCAGCAACAGAGCGTGTTGTTCTGCAACATAGGCGTCGCCGGCGGCAAAACGATTGTCATCGTAGTGGAAGTGCGCATGGCTCACCTGGTAGCGCAGCGCGTCCTGCCCGAAATTGGCGGCCAACACTTGTTGAAGCGCGCGTGGGCCGAAGTCGCCGCCTATCGCTTCGACGGTGATCTCGCGGTGGTAGCGGCGTTGCATTATTTCAGACCTTGCAGCGCATACACGTCGACGGATTGCTCACGGCCTTTGACCGAGATCGCTTTGAGCGGCTGGGCCCTGACCGAATCTTTGACGATCTGGTAGGTGGCCTTGGTGATCAGAATTTGTCCGCGACGGGCGGCTGTCTGTAAACGCTGTGAGAGATTGACGGTATCGCCAATGGCGGTGTAGTTGAATAATTGCCGGGTGCCCACGTTTCCGACGATGGCCGGGCCGGTGCTGACGCCGATACGGAAAACGAGCTGATCCTCCGGGTTGGTGACTTTTCCGTTCGCTTCGGCGTTGTATTTCATGATGGCCAGTGCCGCCCGACAGGCGCGCAGCGCGTGATCGGGCTGCGAGTCGGGGCTGTTCCACAGAGCCATAACCGCATCGCCGATGAATTTGTCCAGTGTGCCTTCCTGTTCCAAAATAGCCTGGGCGGCCATATCGAAGTAGGCGTTCAGACGATTGAAGACCGTTTCTGGGCTGTGTTTCTCGCTGAACGAGGTAAAGCCGTTCAGGTCAGCGAACAAGATGGTGACGAGTTGTTGCGAGCCGTCCAGTTGCAGGTTCGAGGCGTCTGAGAGCAGTCGGTCGCGGACGCGCGGCGCGACTACGCGCCCGAACGTCTGGCGGATGCGTTCCCGCTCGGCTTCCAACTGGCGGGTCTCCGTCAGGTCTTCGAAGACGAGGGTCGCGCCTTTGGTGGCGAGGTACGCGTCGCGCAGCGGTGTGGCCGACAGGCGCAGGTACAGGTCGCCGCGCGATGGGATGTGCGAGGCCAGTTCCTGATTTTGGGCAATTTCTCCGCTCTGGATGACGACGGCGGTCACTTCTTCGAGCGCCGGGAGCAGGCCGGGGAAGGCTTCTCGTAAGGATTTACCGATCAGCAGTTGGAGGGGCGTGCCCATGATGGTTTCGGCGGCGCGGTTAAAGAGAGTGATCTTCTGGTCGACATCGGTGGTAATGATGCCGGTGGCGATCGAGGCGAAGATATCGTCCATCAAGTTTTTCATTTCGCGCGTTTCTTCCAGCGTGCGGCGCAGGTTCTCGAACAGGCGCGCGTTTTCCAATGCCAGGGTGGACTGCCCTGCCACGGCCGTCAGGAATTCGAGGTCGTTGCTGGTGTAGGGCTCGCCGGAGCGCCGCCGCCCCAGCGCCAGGAATCCGATCAGACGACCCTCGTAAAGTAGCGGCACGAACGTCGAGCATTCCAGCCGCGCGAATGATGTCGCATCGGCTTCCAGCGCGGTGGGGAGTATCTCTTCGGGCGGAATCCACAGCGGAATTTTCGTCTCGCTTAAAAAGCGCGGCAGTGGCTCTTCGGGAGTAAAGAAGAAATCCACATCGCTATGGATGGCGTGCGGCAGGTAAGCCTTGCGCTCGTCGTCGTACAGGAAGACGACGAATTTTTCGGGCAGGAGCGCATCGCCCAGTTCCTCTTCCAGCAAGCGCAGCGTGCGCGTCAGGTCGGGGGTGATTACCAGGCTCTGCGAGAGGCGGGTGATTACGCGACGGTAGTCGGCATGTGAACGATAAAAGACCCGATCGATGCCGCGCTGGATCGAGTCGCGTAGTGGCTGAAAAGCGATGACCAGTACCAGCAGATAGCCAGCCACCAAAAACGGGTCGTCACTGTGGATGGTCTGGCTCAACAGCAGCGAAAGGCCTGCCAGGAGGGCGTAGAAAACCGTCAGCGCCACGCCCATTGTCAGCACATAGGTCAGGGCCCGGCTGAGCCAGCGATCCACATCCAGCAGGCGATAGCGTAGGATGGCGTACATCACCGAAAGCGGGAAAAAGACCAAAGGCGGGAAGAGCAATTCCGGACGAAATTCGGGAATGCTCCCGCCGAAGCCAATCGGGATCAGGTACAACACCAGGATCGGCAGGAATGCCAGGGTTGAGCCGAAGATGATGACGCGACTTTGCTGGCGTACGATCGCCGAGCTTTTTCCCAGCATGCGTGCAACCAACGTCCCGAAAAAGGAAAAAGCACCGATGACATTCAAGGCGTACCCTGTTCGCCAGGAGGCAATGTAAGCGTAGGCATTGGATGGGAAGAGGATGTCGTGGGCGATGAACACATCTGCCAGGAGCGCCACCAAAAAGGGAATGTAGCGTAGGCGCGGCCAGCGTTCGACGAATTTCATTTCCATCGGGAAGACCAAGGCCAGGTAACCCAGCGCTGCCGCCGAGAGCGGTAAACTCAACGACCACAGAATTAGCGCGTGGTGGCTGGTATTCATATCGAGGAACGTAGTTGTGATGACGGACACGGCCGAAACGAAGATGACGAAAGCGTGCGTCGAGTGCAGTTCGGGACGGATACGGTAGGTCCACAGGCCAATGCCCAAGAAGGTCAGCCCCACCAGGTAGGGCGCCAGAAACAGGGACAGCAAATCGCGGAACTGAACGTGAACCGGTTGAATCTGCTGGCTCATTTCCCCCACGCCTCGCCGGAGGAACGTAGCCGTGACCGCCTGGAAACCGTTGGCCTGCATCAGGCCGTTCACCTGGGCGGTATCTTGAACCGCTTGGTTGTTGATGGACATCAAGCGGTCTGACCACAAAACTCCCGATTGGCGCGCCGGCCAACCCACGCCGTTGATCTCGCTGACCACATTATTGGGCTCCAGCAACATGCCGAGAAAAGGCGTGTGGTACCATGCCGAGGCCCAGAAAGGCGTCAGAATCAGCATGGCAGCCGCAAGCACGGCGTATCCCAGTGGGACGAGATGCGCCGGCCAGTTTTTACGAATCCGTGAGAAAAACATACCTGCTCCTGCCTCGTTGGCAAATTCATTATACGCTAAAGGGCTCGTTTGTAGCGCAAGGCTCTTGGTAAATTAGCAGGCCGAAGTGGATTTGCGAGGAGACACATCCTCCACATCTACCCCGGCCACGGAAAATCTTAGAGAGCCTAAAAACGGAATTCGCCATTGTGGCGAGTATAATTAAATATATGCCTTCCTTTTACACCCGCAATGGCGATGATGGCGAGACGGGCCTGCTTGGCGAAGGTCGTGTGCCGAAATCGGACAGCCGCATTGAAGCGTTGGGCGCAGTGGACGAGGCCAGCGCTGCTTTGGGTTTTGCCCGCGCCTTGAGCAAAGACGCGCAGACATCCCGCTTGTTGGTGACCGTTCAACGCGATCTCTACCATCTCATGGCCGAGGTGGGCGCCACGCCCGAAAACGCGGCTCGCTTCCGCAAGATCGATGACGCGCGCGTCAAATGGCTGGAACAGACCACCGACACGCTCAGTGCGGGAGTCAACCTGCCAAACGAGTTCATTCTCCCTGGTGAAACTGTCTCCAGCGCAGCCATGGCCCTGGCGCGCACCATCGTCCGGCGCGCGGAACGTCGCGTTGTTGCCCTGCTTCAGCAGGATGGTCTGCAAAATGCGGCTGTGGTGGCTTATCTCAATCGCCTCTCCTCGCTGTGCTTCGTCCTCGAATTGTCGGAGAATCAGCACGGCGGCCAACCCACGCAACTTGCCAAAGACGAATGACCGGAACCTTTATCAACGTTGCAGCCATCCTTGCGGGTGGAGCCGCTGGCCTGCTGTTCGGTGCGCGTCTGCCCGAACGGCTGAAGGCCACTGTTGTCGCCGCAATGGGACTGTTCGTCGTTGCTATCGGACTCCAGATGTTTCTCAAAACGGAGAATTCGCTGGTTGTGTTAGGCGGCTTACTGATCGGTGGCCTGCTTGGAGAGTGGTGGCAGATCGAGGAGGGCCTCCAAGCCCTGGGCGTATGGCTGGAAAAACGTTTTTCCAGCAACGCTGAGGGTGAGTCGAGCCGGTTTGTGCGCGGTTTCCTGACGGCCTCCCTGTTGTATTGTATTGGGCCAATCGCCATCCTGGGCGCCATCAACGACGGGTTAACCGGCGATTACAAACTCCTGGCGATCAAGGCCGTGCTCGATGGATTCGCCTCCATCGCTTTTGCGTCCACTTTGGGGGTGGGTGTATTGTTTGCGTCGTTGGTGGTGCTTGTTTACCAGGGCAGCATTAGCCTGTTGGCTGCACAATTGAACGCCATCGTCACGCCGACCATGATGAGCGAGATGACAGCCGCGGGTGGTGTGCTGCTGATGGGGATTGCCGTCAGCAGCTTGTTGGAGATCAAAAAAATCCGCGTCGGCAATCTGTTGCCCGCGCTGGCAGTTGCTCCGTTAATCGTCTATATTTTGAGTCTTTTCGGGAAATAAGGCTGCTCTGATTGCATTTAACAAAAACAAGGAACGCAGGTTCGCGTTCCTTGTTTTTCGTTGTGCGCGCTAATCGATTTCTTAGTTGGACGCACCTGCCGCCTGGAGGGCCGAATCCACTTTCGCCTGGAAGTCGGTAAAGGAAATTGCCCCTTGCACGAGTGTTCCGTTGATGACGAAGGAAGGTGTGGCCTGGACGCCAGCCTTTTGGGCGTCGATGCCGTCCTGGTTGACCCTATCGGTATATTTGCCGCTGCTCAGGCAAGTGTTGAACGTGTTAGCATCGAGTCCAATGGTTTGCGCAAAGGCTTGGAGACGCGCGTCTGTCAAGGAGCCGGAGTTTTCGGGCCCCTGGTTGGCAAACAGCATGTCGTGGTATTCCCAGAACTTGCCCTGGTCGCCCGCGCAATAAGCGGCCTGGGCGGCACGGGCCGACTCGGCGCCGATGAATGCGCCAAAGGAGTGATATTCGAAATAGACTTTGCCCGTTTTGACGTAGGTGTCGACCACCTGTTGTTCGGTGTTTTCCGTAAACTGCTTACAGTAAGGGCATTGGAAGTCGGCGTATTCGATGATCTTGACGGGCGCCTTGGGGTTGCCCATCGCGTTGAAATTTGCCTGGGGACGGGGGTTGTCCGCTACCTTGATGATCTTATTGCCCGGCTGAAGGGAGGTATAAATTAACGCGAAAGCAACCAACAACACACCGATAACGACGACGGAAATAAGGACAACCTGTTGATTCCGTTGTTGGCGGCGGCGTTTTTCCCGCATCTCCTGACGTTTACTCATAATCTTCTCTATCCTTTCACTGCAAAATGTGACTGATTATAAACCAATGGGCGATGACAGATTTGTGCGGATGGCGTAGGGGGGTGCATACACAAACTTCTCACTGCAAGAGGCCTCAGTAAGCCCGAAATGTGGCGCAATTTTGCCATGTTCATAAGGGTTTGTCCAGTCAAACAGACTAAGAGTATGCTTAAGAATGGCGGCAAGCCTGTAAGGGCCTGGCATTTGCGCTGCCATAGATTGTCACAACAAGCGAGGGAACAACGTGGAAAATCTTTGTTAGCTTTTTGGCGCTCCCACCAGAAAGCGACAATATTCGTCACCACGGGCGATGCAGTGGGTTTCGATGATTTCGTGCTCTGTGCCACTGGCCCAGAGCACGGCTTCGCCAATCGAGCCAACGTATAGATGACAGAGCGGCTGGTTGCTCTGTCGTCCCCAACAAATGCCACAGGTGCGTTCGACATAAGCAAGGCCGTCTGGTCCATCTTCTACCCAGGTATCCACTTCGGGATTGCTTTTTTTTAGCGCGTTTGCCACGCCGTTCAGAATAAATTTGATGCGCTGTTTTTCCGGCAAGACTTTGAGCGCCACGCCGGCGATTCCCAATAGCGCTGCCTGTTCGCGTACGCCGTATTGGAACGAGGCGCGTCCGACGCGGTGCAACATTCCTTTTGCGGCGCGCCCGTAAAAGCTTTCGATGGCCTGGTTGAACTGTGCATATTCTGAGGTCTTGACGGAAGGTTCCAGGTCGTTGGGAGGAAAATTGTCGATGAAACGTTCCAGGCCGCTGGTGCGCAGGACGGCGTTCAGACCGTTCGAGCCCATGACTTCTTGAGATGAAACCAATGCTTGCCGCATGATGGTATTGACAACGACGGAATCGGGCCTCGACATATTACCTCCTAAAGTTCGTGGGTGTAAACGGGATAATTTTCACCGGTACGGGTAAATCCAATGCGATGATAAAGAGCGAGCGAAGACTGATTGTCAGATTGTGTGTTGACGGTCAGTCGATAGATACCCATGCGCCGAATCTTATATAAAAGGTCCTGCACGAGGCTGTATCCGATACCACATCCCTGTAATTTGGGGTGGACGGCCAGACGCGCCAGATGGGCCCCAAAAGGATTTTTTGTGCTGACCTGGTAACCCACCAGTTCGTCACCCCGTTGGGCTATTGTAGCAACACCCGATTGTGAGAAAGCACGTTGCAAGGAGGGAAGCGAATTCTGCCATAACGGTGAAAAGGCCATGGCGTCGAGTTGCGCGACTGCAAACAGGTCATCATATCGCATCGGGCGAATGGAAACATCCTGGTTGACGGCGCGTTCTTCGAAAGGCACCGCACCATGCTCCAAAACAACAATTTGCTGGCGCTCCTCGAAACCGCTGGCGACCAGCAAATCTTTGAACCACTCATTTAAGACAATCGCTGCGGCCACCTGCCCGCTGTTTGCCTCGTGAGGCGACCGCTCTATCACAGGCGGGACGACGTTTGGATGCCTGGAGAGTGAGGGACGCGCCATTTGCCATAAACCATTCCAGGCCTCTGCCAGGGGAATCATTGACGAGCGGGCAAACAGACGAATCCAGTAAATGTCTTTTGGGTCTGGCGGACAGGCGAGTACGGCTGCCAGTGCGTCCTCCTGCTCCATGACCCAGAATTCCGGCTCGCCCAACCAGTCGAGCGGCATGCGCCAATCGAGATGACGATGAACGTACGACTCGAAGTAAATCAGATTGGCAATCTGATTTTGGTCGCCAGGGCGCGCCGGACGAATTGCGTAATTGAGTCCGATCATATGCGGATACGCAAAAGTGTTCTCAGTATCTTTTGGAAGAATGTAGGTTTCTTGAGGCTATCCAGGCTGGTGGTCATTGCAATCAGGCCGTCGGCGTATTTCTGGCGTTTGACTTGCAGGGTTGCCAGCGATTTCAACACTGTGGCGCGTAACTCGCCTTCCCCTGCTTGCCCCAGAGCATCGGCTGATTGCTGGTATTTTTCAATGGCTTGTTCGAGATGACCCAGCGCGTCCAGTGCTGCCGCCTCGTTTCCAAGCGCCAGTCCCTGGCGGTGCAGGTCGTCGGCCTGGGCGAAAAGCTCTACCGTTCCAGCCAATACATCCAGGGCTTGTTGTGGCTGTTTGGCCTGTAAATACGCCACGCTCTGGTTGTTTTTGTTCTCGGCTGCGTCCAGCGAGTTTCCAGCTTTCTCGAGCGCAGCCGCCGCCTCGCCGAATAGGCTTGCTGCTTCTTCGTACTCGCCGCGCTGGTAGGATGCTGTTGCGGTTTCAACCAGCGCGTGAGGGTCGTTTCCATCTGTCATCAGTACCTCGATTCGTTCTGGTGCCGCAACTACCTTCTCCTACACTTTTATGAAGTTGCGGTACTGGTGTTCCTCCGCACGGCTCCCGATTTATAGCGTGATGTCTAACAAACCTTCGGCAACCGAGCGCAATTTGTCGGTAGAGAGTTGACTCAGGTTGCGGGCCAGCTCGAGATAGGGCCGATTGACCGGCATACACACAAAGCTGCGAATCTCCGGCGGGAGTTGGAGGAACTCATCGATTTCTGCCTGCTCATTCATCCAGTGGCCGATCGGGCCGCTCTGGTCGAAGAATGATTCGACCCGGCCACCGATGACCATCAAGATGGCTTCCAACTCGGCCAGGGGAACCGGCTTTTCGCCCCGTTCGTAGGCCTTAAGACGACTTTGCGGAATCCCCGTTTCTCCAGAGAGCGCTTTGAGCGAAACGCTGGTCTGTTGGCGTTTTTGCGAAAGCAGGGCGCCGATGATGCGGTTGCGCAAATTGGCCAGCGTTTTCAAGTCCAGCGGCTCGGTGCGTGGCCCATCGTCTGAGAGCGCCTGGCTGCCCCAGAAATGTTGAATGGGCAGGTTCAAGTAGTAAGCCAGCGCCTCCAGTTCGGGGAGGGAGGGCGCTTTGCGTCCGTTTTCGTAAGCGCGTAAGAGCGACGGTTTGATGCCGATGGCAGCTGCCGTCTCGGTGGCGGTTTTGCGAGCTGCCGTACGGGCATCACGGATGAGCACCCCCACTTTGCGGGTACGGATGGCGATTTGGGATTGAAGGCTCATGGTTTCTTCCTGACGCAAAAAGCCCGAAGACGGGCGGATTTGTTACGATTATACACGGGTTCTTCAGAAATCGTCGGCAGATGAGAACGGATGAACGGATTGGTATGGCCGTAGGCCCGCCTCCATATTATTTGGCTGTTACCGAATCTAATGGCGGTTGAGTATATCGCCCAAGTTCGCGCCAAATACCGTAGGCGGTAATTTGAAGCCCGCAGCTTCGAGGCGCGGTGTGAATAAGGGGCGGATTCCGGTGGGCTTGAGTTCCCCTTGCACGGCGCCTTCGCTGGAGATACCCGTCTGTGAAAAACGGAAAATATCGGTCAGTACGATGGTGTCGCCTTCCATACCGGCTACTTCTGTGATGGCTGTCACTTTGCGCGAACCATCTTTCAGGCGCGTTTGTTGGATGATCAGATCGACTGCCGAGGAAACCTGCTGGCGGATGACTTTGATCGGCAGGTCCATCCCGGCCATCAGAACCATCGTTTCGATGCGCGAAAGGGCGTCGCGCGGCGTGTTGGCGTGGGCGGTGGTCAGCGAACCGTCGTGCCCGGTGTTCATGGCTTGGAGCATGTCGAGCGTTTCGCCGCCGCGACATTCGCCGACGACGATGCGGTCGGGGCGCATGCGCAGGGCGTTGCGCACCAGGTCGCGAATGGTCACCTGTCCTTTGCCTTCCAGGTTCGGTGGTTTGGTCTCCAGCCGGACGATGTGTTCTTGTTGGAGTTGCAGTTCGGCAGCGTCTTCGATAGTTACAATCCGTTCGTCTTCCGGGATCATGCTGGAAAGTACGTTGAGCAGGGTAGTTTTGCCGGAGCCGGTGCCGCCAGAAATGACGATGTTCAGGCGGCTGACCACGCAGGCTCGCAGGAACTCGGCCATCGGGGCGGTGATGGAGCCAAACTCGATCAACTGGTCCATGCTTAGTTTGTCTTTGCGGAATTTGCGGATGGTGATGGAGGAGCCATCGATGGCGACCGGCGGGACGACTGCATTGACGCGCGAGCCATCTGGCAGACGGGCGTCCACCGTCGGGGAGTCTGCATCCACGTGGCGGCCCAAGGGCAGGACGATGCGGTCGATGATGCGCATCACATGGTCGTTATCTTCGAAGGTGATGGGTGTCTTCTCCAGGTGCCCTTTTCTTTCAATATAGACCTTTTTGGGCCCGTTGACCATCACTTCGCTGATGTCTTCGTCGTCCAGCAGGGGTTGGATGGGGCCGTATCCCAGCACTTCGTTCAGGACGTCCTGGGTCAACTGCTGGCGGATGGAGTCAGGTAAATTTACGCGCAGGCGTCCGAAGACCTCGTTCAACTTCTGCTGGACGAGGGCCTTGCGTTTTTCGGGAGGTGGATTTTCGCTTTCCAGGTCACGAATTAAATTGTCGGTCACGAAATGTTTCAGTTTCAATACGTCGGCTGCGGACAGGCCGGAAGATGGGAGCGGGGCAGGGTTGGGTTGAGTCATTTCTGGTCGGTCCCATAGGCGGTGTCATCGCTTGGGATCAGCCAGACGATTTGTGCGCGTGCCACTGTTATGAAATCTGCCTCTTGCGTCAACGTGCCATCCATGTTGAATACTTTGGCCGCCGTCACCGCTAAAAACGGTTCGGGACGGTCCAATTCATCCTTCACGCGCCCATCCAACCGCACATGGATGGAGCCTTCGATACGATGCGTCGTCGTCTGGATCACTGCCGGGACAGCAACCTTGGAGATGACGTCGGTAAAATATTTTCCTTTATCGTTGAATTCGACTGACATAGTGACACCTCGAATCAGATTCTGGCTCTGCGTGCCACGTCCAGAATCTGGCGGGAGACCTGGTCGAGCACCAAAGCAGCGGTATCGTTAGGAAACTTGGTGAGTAAGGGTAGATGCTGGTTGTTGGCAAGTGTGAAATTCCCCGTCATATAAGGGATGGTGGTTTCGATGGGCAGGCCGATGATGCGTTCGGCGTCACTTTTGCTCAATCCTTCCAGCCCGACGGCGCGATTCATGATCGCCGAGATGCGCTGCGTATCCAAGCCCTGGGTATTTAAATATTCCCAGACAACGTGGGTCATCGTTACCGTGCTGAGGTCTGAGCTTACGATCAGGGCAACTGCGTCGGCGTCCAGGATGATTGGCAGGCTGATGCGCGAGAGCGAGCGTCCCAGGTCGACGAGGGTCAAGTCGAAGGCCTGCTTAAACGTCTGGGTCAAAACCGGGATGCGGCTGGCGTCGAGTGAGTTGGCTGCTTCGGGGTCGGGAGCGCCTGCCAGAAGGCGGAAACTCCAGTTCGGTTGGGGCGTCAGCGTCCGGCGTAGAAAGTCACCGTTGAGTGTTTCCAGGTCATGAGCGACTGCCTGCACCAGCGTAAAATCGCCTTGGTAGCCGACAGTGGACGCGATGGAGCCAATGGGCAGGACGAGGTCCATGACGGCTATATCCAGTTGAGGCTGGTTGGCAGAGATGTTCTGGGCAATATTCGCGCACAGCGACGAAGTTCCTGTGCCCCCTTTGGCGCTCAAGAAGACTACCAACAGCCCACCCTGTTTGCGTTTCTGGACGCCGGGCATGGGACGCGTTTCCTGCACTTGCCCCGACATACTTGCCAGCAGAGTCTGTAATTTCCCGATGGACTCTTGGGATTTGAGCATAAATTCGTTACATCCCGCTGTCATCAGTTCCCCCATTTGCGCGTTGTCCGTTGCTGCCAGGGCCACCAATAATGTTGTCGCGGTACGGCGGTCGTTGCGTAGTTTGTGTACGAACTCGACCGCCGACATGTCCTTAAAGGACGGGTCGAAGACGATTACATCGGGATGGTCACGCAGCGCGGTGATATACCCGACCTTGGCTGAGGAGGCCGCCTGTACGTTGTATTCCTGTTTGACGAGCAGCCCGCTCAGATAATTAAGGCTGACAGGGTCTGCATCTACGAGCAGAACCGAAAGCGGGGCTGATTCCAAAACGACCTCCTAATCGAAATCGAACTTTTCACTTGTGTGCCCAGGTTATCTTTCTTGAAGTATTGGAAGGGATCATTCCTGGCCTTGTCGTAGTGCTCACTGTTCGATGGGGGGCATCAGGTAACCCAACCCGGAACGGGTGACGATATGTTTCGGGTTGTGGGCGTCATCTTCTAATTTTTGGCGCAGGCGGGCAATGCTGACCCATAAAATTTCTTTGTCGTTTCGGTATTCCGGGCCCCAAACGCTGCTGAGCAGATCTTCGGCGCTCATAACTTTGCCAATATTGTGCGCAAACTGCAACAGGAGACGGTATTCGGTGGCCGATAGGAAAACAGGTTGGTTCCCACGCCATACTTCAGCCCGTGCAAAGTCGATGCGCAGGTTGCTGTGCTCGAAGAAGCGACTCTGGCTAACGTCTTTGGAGACTTGTGAACGGCGCAGCACCGCGCGAACGCGAGCCAGTAACTCGGTGGCCGAGAAGGGTTTTACCAGGTAGTCGTCGGCACCGAGGTCGAGCCCCCGGACACGGTCTTGCTCTTCGCCTTTCGCTGTTAGGATGATGATGGGTACGTTGGAAAACTGTCGAATGCGCTGACAAACGGCGAACCCGTCCAGCTTGGGCATCATTACATCAAGCAGGATCAAATCTACCGGGTTGGCAGAGAATGTCTCGACGGCTTGTAGTCCATCCACCGCCGAAATGACTTCAAAACCCTCGGTACGCAAGTTGGCTTCCAGCAGACGTAAATAGCGGGGTTCGTCGTCAACGACAAGGATTTTGGTCATAATCAGTCTCCTCGGAATCGCATCCTCTCAATGAGTTGGAGAGGATGCGTGATGTATGGCGGCTGGCTGGCACCAGGCTTTCATGCCGATCCATTAGGCCGAAATTTTTCTGTGGTATGGCGTTTGGTGCGGTCGCATAGACGTACTAAATGTTCTCTCGTGCAGGGATGGTAATGATAAACGAGGTGCCTTTTCCGTGGTCGGATTCGACCAGCATGGTGCCGCCATGTGCTTCGATAATCTTACGACAAATGAAGAGCCCCAGACCTGACCCGTGTGCGGCTTGCCCTGGAATCCGGTAAAAGCGCTCGAACAGGTGCACGATATGATCTGCCGGGATGCCAGGGCCGTGATCGGAGAAGCGAATGCACTGGCTGTCGGCCTGGTTCCTGAGGGTGAGCGATACAGACGAGCCGGGTGCATATTTGGCGGCGTTGCTGAACAGGTTGTCCAATACCTGTGCCAGGCGCCCGCCGTCGGCGCTGATCGGTGGACACGGCGCCAGGTCGAGTTCTACTTCCATATTGTTATAGCGCACCTGGCTGCGTAAAGCAACATCGCGGATTACGGTGTCCAGACGGATGGGCTGAAAGTTCATCGGCAGGGTGTCGCTTTGCAGACGCGCCGACTCAAGGATGTTCTCGATCAGGGAGGACAGATGGTCGGCTTCTTCGTCGATAATGGTCAAAAATTCCCGGCGGGTTTCGTCGTCCCATTCGGTATCCTGACGCAACAGGGTTGTTGAGTAGCCTTTGATGAATCCCAGGGGAGTGCGCAGTTCGTGGGAAATTGTGGCAATGAAGTCTTCCTGCAGGGCAATCACTCGGCGCGCTTCCTGGAGCGCCAGGATTTGCTCGCGGAGCTTTTTCCGTTCGAAGAGGCTGCTCAACTGTGTGGCGATGAACTGGGCGCGCTGAATCTGTTCGGGTGTATAGGCGGGCCCGCCAAAGCGGACGAAGACGGCTGCGCCGACCAGGCCCGCGGCGTAGCGCAGCGGCAATCCGATCAAATAGGGTGAGAGCAATCGGTTGCTTTTTTCGTCCTTTATTTTCGTGTCTTCGGTCTGGATGACCATCTCTCCGTGTTCCAGAACCTCGTTCGCGATCTCTGCTCCCCAGGCGGCATCTGCGCCGGCTGTTTTGCCACGTCCCACAGCGCGCGCATAAACGATCCTGTTCAGGTCTTCCTGGCCTTCCTCTTCTCGCAGGAAGAGGGCCAGGTTATCGAACAGGAAGACCGAACGGATGACAGCGATGACTGAGTCGAGCGCTTCTTTCCAGTTGCTTTGCTGCGTGACCGCTTCAGCGATGGCGAGGTAGTCGGGAGTGCGTTCCAGCGTCATTGTTGTCCTTCTGTCTGTTGGGCGAATAGCAGCGGGAAGGAGATTTTCGTTCCCTCTTTTATCTTCGATTTGACCTCGATCAAAGAGCCGTGGGCCTCGATAATCTGGCGGACAAGCGCCAGGCCCAGGCCGGTGCCGCCGTAGCGGCGCGTGGCGGAGCCGTCCAGTTGGTGGAACGGCTCGAAGATTTCCTTGATCCGTTCCGGAGGGATGCCAATACCGTTGTCTTCGATCGAGACGATTACCATTTTTTCGTTTTCGCGGACGACGGCCAGACGGACTTTCCCGCCGGGCGCCGTGAACTTGATGGCGTTATCCAGCAACTGAGACAATACCCAGACTAGCTTTTCCTCGTCAGCCTGGACGGGCGGTAGGGCCGGTTCCAGGGTCACGGCCAGATCGAGTTGCTGATCGTACGCCTTGGGCGTGGTCCGTTGGATGACGCTGGAGACGATCCGGTTCATGTCGACCGGTTTTCGCTGCAAGGTGAGTTCGCCCCTGGCGGCCAGCGAGAACATGATCAGGTCGTCGATCAGGTTTTGTAGGCGGTTGGTTGAGCGCAGGGAAACTTCCAGCGCCTTTTTCTGTTCGGGTGCCAGCGGTCCAAGCGACTCGGTCTGCATCAATTCCAGGTACCCGCGGATATGCGTCAGCGGAGTGCGCAGTTCGTGCGAGACGTTGGAGATGAAATTGGCTTTCATCTGGTTCAACTCGGACAATTTTCGCAGCGCTTCTTCGAGTTCTGCTGTGCGCTGTTGGACGCGCAACTCCAGGTTGCGGTTGGCGTCTTCGAGGGCGGCGCGCAGGCGCAGAATCTGCTCGGTGATGGCGCGGTCGAGCGTAGCGCGATCCAGGAAACCCAATTCGACGATGGCCTGGCCCAACAGGCGCGGGCTCCCGTCTTTGGCTGCCTGGCGCTGGTAGTCGAGTGCTTTGCCGAGCTGTTTTTCGGTGAGCAACCCGGCTTCGACGAGTTGCTCGCCCAGCCGCGGTACCAACAACTCTGGAGTGATTGGTGGACTGTTTTTCGTTGTCATCGTCGAGTCCCTTGTGTCCATTCGACCCACCCGGCGGCCTGGATGGCTGTCGCCGGAGTCGGATGCGTCGATACCGTTGTGCCGATCTTCCATCCGCGTTGAACGCCGTCGGGGAAAATGACTCGAAAGTGTACGCTGCGATGAAAGAGCGATGCAAAGCCAGACTTCATTTCGCGAGCACGTAACCGCGTGAATCTATTCATCGTTTCACGGACAGCCTGATTATCGGTCGCACGTGACGCCCGAAGTGAATCGATTCCGACTATTTGCGAGATGTACACGCGAGGTTCCTGGCTGTCCCTATCCAGGATACCTCGATTTTCCAGCGCATTCAAGTAGGCTCTCTGGGGGGGATCACCGCGATAGAAAATTTTCCGGAACGATCCCCGATGAAAAGCCTCCAGCGTCTCTAGTTTGGCGTGATCGGTCGTGTTCATGATGCAAATGATAGACCTGATGCCCGCAGGGCCACCTATCAGGTCTGTTACAAATCACTCCGGCAGCAGGCGCGCTAAAATTGCGTTCAACTCTTCATCAGAATAATAGTATAACGTCAGACTGCCATTGCCTTTCTTGCCGGTTCTCAGGCTGACTTTCGTGCCGAGGTTGGCACGCAATTTTTCTTCCAAGGCTGCCAGGTCGGGTGAGAATGGTTCCTTGGGTGGAGCGGAGGATTTCTCGCCGCTCCACCGGCGCACCAGTTCTTCTGTCTGGCGAACGGTTAGACCTTTGGAGAGAACGGTATTCAATGCAGCGTTCTGGGCGTTGGCTTTGGACAGCGCGAGTAACGCGCGGGCGTGCCCTTCACTGATGAGATCATCGACGAGCGCTTGCTGTACTTCCTTGGCAAGTTTGAGCAGGCGCAGTGTATTGGTTACGGCCGCGCGACTCTTGCCTACCCGGGTGGCAATCTCCTCGTGCGAAAGGCCGAAGGCCTCCGATAGTTGGCGGTAGGCGTCGGCTTCTTCGAGCGCGTTCAAGTCGGCGCGTTGGATGTTCTCGATTAGGGCCAGTTCGAGGCGTTGCAGGTCGGTCGTCTGGCGCACGATAACGGGGACTTCCGTCAGGCCGGCGATCCGGGCCGCCTGCCAGCGGCGTTCTCCGGCCACCAGCACGTAGCCTTTATTTCCCTCGTCGTGACTGACCAGCAAAGGCTGGATAATGCCGTGTTCCTTGATGGACGATGCCAGTTCGTTGAGCGCCTCCGCATCGAAATGTGAACGCGGCTGGCGCGGGTTGGGGACGATATCGGATACCGGAATGACCAACACACCAGACGAGTCTTTTGACGGAGCCGGGACTTCCGGCTCGAATCCGGAAGGAATGAGCGCATCCAATCCTTTGCCAAGGCCAGTACGTTTAGGCATGTTCTCTCCTTCTCTAAAGCATTTTTACACGATCTGGTCGTTCTCTTGCAGGGCGATACCATCGCCTTGCAAGACTTCCCTGGCCAGTGCGGCGTATGCCTGGGCGCCGGTGGAAGCGGGCGCATATGAAGAAATGGGCAGCCCGTACGAGGGCGCTTCTGCCAGACGAATACTACGTGGAATGATGGCGTTGAAAACCTGGTTGGGGAAGAATTTCCGCACCTCCTCGACCACGTCAGATGAGAGATGCGTGCGCCCCTCGAACATTGTCATGACTACGCCGCGCACCTTCAAACCGGGATACAACGAGGCGCGTATGCGTTGCAGCGTAGACATCAACTGACCGAGGCCCTCCAAGGCCAGGTATTCGCATTGCACCGGGATGATGACGCCGTCATTCGCCGATAGCAATCCGTTGATGGTCAGCAGGCTGAGCGAAGGCGGGCAGTCCACCAGGATGTAGTCGTAGCGCTCCACAAGCGGTTCCAATGCCTGCCGCAAGCGCAACTCGCGCCGCTCTTCCTCGACCAACTCGATCTCTGCGCCGGCCAGCGAAGGCGACGAAGGCAGTAGCGATAATTTCAAATCTGAATTGTGCAAAATGTGGGAACTGGCCGGAGAAATTCCAAGCAAAGCTTCGTAAGTGCCGCCCTTTACATTCTGTTTGTCGATGCCAAGGCAGGACGTTGCGTTTGCCTGGGGGTCGAGGTCGACAACCAGCATTTTCTGGCCCAACCCGGCCAGATACGAACTGAGGTTGATGGCGGTGGTGGTTTTGCCCACACCGCCTTTTTGATTCACCATTGTATAAATGCGTGCTGTCAAGGTAGAACCTCCATCAGGCAGGCTTGAATCTCCTTTGCCGTTGGGACGCCTTGCAAACCGGAGCGTGTCACCGAGATGGCAGCCACCTGGTTGGCAAAGCGGGCAGCTTCCCAGGGATCACGCGTTTCCATCAACCGGACAAAAAACGCCGCTGCGAAAATGTCGCCGGCGCCGGTGGCGTCCACTTCTTGAACCTGCGGGGAGCGGAAACGACGGCCGTCGCCGTTCCAAAAGAGACGCGCACCTGCCGCACCTTCGGTAACGGCCAACAGGCGCGTAGAATGCGCCATCCATTCGATCTGCTCTTCGTCATGTCCCAGGTCTTCCACGCTCAATACGGCAGCGTTGGCCCTGGATAAAGCCGCCTCGGACTGCGACCACGCACACGGGTGGACGCGACCGTCGGCCTCGTAAGCGCGGAGCCAACCCTGGAGGGTCAATCCCAGAAGAGTCGGGTAGAAGTCGTCCGGGGGCGCTGCGTCCACTTCCTGGGCAATTGGCGCCAGGTGAAGAATTTTTGCGCTGCGCCAGGCAGCCGGGACGAGGCTGAAATCGATGCGGGGCGCTGTCTGTCGGATATATTGGATGCGGCCCGCTTCGGTGTAGATGTTTTCGAAGGTGGTGCTGTGTTCCGCTTTGGCGGCAATCACCGGAATCTCGCCCAACGCTGTGAGCGGAATCTCGTTGCCCCAGGCGGTTACCACGCCGACGCGCAACCCCAGCGCGCGCGCCGTCAATGCTGCATAAGCTGCGGACCCGCCCAGGGACGGACCTGTTGCCGTAAGGTCAACCGTCAGATGTCCAACAATAAGATAATCAATTGGTTCGAGTGTGTTCAGGTGCACACGTAAATTATAACCTGAGAGGTGTTTTTTATGATTTTGTGGCCCCGGTTTCTTCGGGGTTCGCCGGGTTGTGCGGCTATGATGTACCGGGCCCATATAATCAAAAAGGCGTGCAGGGTTGCACGCCTTTCGAATGAATGATCGCTCACACCTTGGGAATAATGGTGACTTTACGATTGGGTTCTTCGCCGATGCTTTCGGTCTCGATCTGGTCGTCGTCGCGCAGTTCCAGGTGAATGATGCGCCGCTCGGCAGCGGACATGGGCTCCAGTATTTGACGTTTGCCGGTGCGGTTGGCCTGTTCGGCCATGCGACGGGCCAATTGGCGGAGTTGGCGTTCGCGGCGGCTGCGATAGCCTTCCACATCGACGATAACCTGCACCCAGTGCCCGGCATTTTTGCTGGCGATCAGCGCCAGGATGTATTGCAGCGCGTTGAGCGTTTCGGCGCGGCGACCGATCAATATACTCAAGTCGTTGCCGTGGATGTCGACCAACAGGGGCGGTTCTCCTTGGTCATCCGCCTCGCCATAAGAGACGTTGACTTGCGCATTGACTTTCATCCGGGCGAGCAGGTCGCGGGTGGTCTGTTCGGTAAAGTCGAGCACCGATGACTCGTCGGACGTACTCTCACTGACCCCAGGCGTGCTTTCCGTAGGGGTGGGGGCCTCCGGCGTGGAGGCCGACTCTTCCTCCGCTTTGAGCGTCAGGCGTACGCGAACCTGTCGTGCGCCCAGGCCCAGGAACCTGCGCGCGCCTTCGTCCAGAATTTCCACATCCACCATGTCACGGGTGACGCCCAATTGTAGCGTGCCGCGGTTGACGGCTTCTTCAACGCTTGGGGCGATTACTTCCAGGGTTGTTCTTTCCATCCAGTCCTCCCAGGGAAAATTACGTGCGTTTTCCAGCTTTGCCTTTGGCTGGCGGTGGCGCCGGCGCCGGGCTACTAAAGCTAAATAAACCATTCCAATTGACTTTGCCTAGCATGGCATATTGTGCAATGCCGGCTACGTTGCTGGCGACGAAATAAACGGCCAGGCCGGAGGCATAATTGAGCGAGAAATAGAATAGTAAGAGCGGCATGTAGATGCTCATCATCTTGGTCATCTGCGCACCCTGGTCACCTGGACCGCTCGTCGGTGGCACCGTCAGCTTCGACTGGATATAAGTCGTGATGCCCACGATGATGGCCAGAACTGGGATGCCGAACGGCAGGAAGGGGACGAAGACACGTTCCGGTTCGCCGAGGTTCATCCACAGGAACTGGGTTTGGACGGGGATCAAAGCCGACAGGCTGGCCGCCTTGGTGATCCCCTCCATCCAGGGGTAGATGGTGCGCACCAGTTGGAGCAGCGAAAGCGGGGTGGTGCCGATGGCACGGATGATGCTCTCGTACAGGCCAAAGATGATCGGGAATTGGATCAACGTCGGAAGACAGGAACCGAGCGGGTTGATGCCGTGCTCCTGGTAAAGGCGCATCTGCTCTTGCCCCAGCTTTTCCTTGTCGTTCTTATATTTTTCCTGAATCTTCTTGTATTCGTCGGACTGCATCAGTTCTTGCATGGCTGTGGTGGATTTGATTTGGGAAGCCATGAACGGGTGCGTCACCAAGCGGATCAAGATGGTAAACAGGATGATCGCAATGCCGAAATTCCCGACAAAAGCATAGATCAGCAATAAGACATTGGTAAATGGATTGACTATCAACAAATCCCACATAGGCGCTTCACCTTATTTTTGAGGAACAAACGTCCATTTTTGGTTGCCGTTCTGGTCGAAGGCGTACAACTGTTCGCTTGTCTGCATGGGCGCGACCAGAATCAACTTATCAGCCAGGATGGGCGTTGTATATATCTGGGCTTTATCAATCGTTTTTTGCCAGTTGGCCGAGCCGTCGGCTTTTTTCAACGATTGAACAATTCCACCGTCGGTTACGTATATGATCTGGTCGCCGACAATGAGTGGACTGGCGATGATGGAACTGTTCTCATCGGTGCTCCAGGCCGTCGTCCCATCGGTGGTGTGCAGGGCGTAAAGCGTGCCGACCTTTCCATTCACCGTGCCAACATAGAGCATATCACCGTCTATGACCGGCGTGGACCAAATGCCGCCGTTCAGATTCTGCTTCCAAAGCTGCGAGCCGTCTGAGGCTTTGAGGGCGTACAAGCTGCCCGAAAGCGTGCCGATATAGATATTGCCATCGGAACCAACGGCTGGCGAGCCCAAAATAGAATTGTCGAGCGTGGCTTTCCATTGTTGTTTGCCACTCTGCGCGTCCAGCGCAGCGACCTCGTGATCGAGGCTCGTCACGAAGATCGACGTGCCGTCGGTGGTTGGTGAAGTCCACACACCGTGGGCCGAAACGCTGGTGCTCCACTTCTCATTACCCTTTGAATCGAGAGCGTAGACGTTACCATCTCCTCCCGAGGCGTAGATTGTGTCCTTCACGATCAGCGGTGTGGCGAGCCACACACCTTTGGCGCCTGAAAACGTCCAATTGATATTGGCTGTTTTCGGGTCGAAGCTGAACAGGCTCTCGTTGCTCTGGTTGGCGCTGCCGACCACCAATTGACCGTCGCTGGTAATGGCCGGTGCGGCATAAAAGAGTAGATTGTTATCGGATTGGAGCGGGAAGCGCAGCGGTTGGGTTTTCCCGTCAGGGGTGTTGACGGTCGTTTCCTTGCCATTGCTTAACTGCACAATGTAAACGGACGAACCATTCGAGAGATAAGCGTATTTTCCGTCTGATGCAATCCCCGGCCAATTGGTCGAAGTACGTCCCGAACAGGCAGTCAACAAACCGGAAAGTAACAACAAACTCAGAAAGACAAGAAAACGATTGGACTTCATCGGTCTCCTACGGGACAGGATCATACCCGCCGGGATTGAATGGATTGCATCGAAGCACGCGCCAACCTGCCATTACGGAGCCTTTTAGAGCCCCATATTTGTAGATGGCCTGATACCCATAATGGGAACAGGATGGATAGAAACGACAGGTGTTCGGTGGCATTCCTTTGGAAAGTGTTTTCTGATAGAGCCGGATCAATGCCAGCAACAACAGGCGGGGCCAATATCGCGGTGTGCGGGGGAGGTCGCGCAGGCGGGGCTCGTTCGGATAATCATGTGGAAGGTAATACTGAGTTTCCATTCGATGTCTTGAACAAATTCGCGCGCTGCAGAAGCTGCAAAACAGCCTCCTGAACCTGGGTAAGCGTTGCTTCCAGGATTGGTCGGCGAGCAATAAGAACCACGTCTGTCGACAGGCGCAGGGAAGGCGTCAGAGGCCGTATGGCTTCGCGCAGCAGGCGTTTGCCACGGTTCCGCGCCACAGCATTTCCCACACTTCGCCCAGCGGTCACGCCCACCCGCAGCCCCTCTTCCGTTGATGGGGCTGCTATCAACACAACAAGCGGGTGCGCGTAAGACTTGCCCAAATTTCGCACCCGCTTGAAATCAGTGGATCGGGTCAGACGAAAGCGGCGCTTCACTCGCACCTCACGCTGTTACTCGGAACGAGCGAGGGCGCAGCGGCCCCTCGTGGCGGAGCCTTACCAGCGGACCCGTTTGACGTGATTGTTGGATGAGACCGTAAGTTTGTAACGGCCACGCAGGCGACGGCGCTTGAGTACCTCGCGCCCGCCTGCGGTTGCCATGCGGGCGCGAAAGCCATGCACACGCACGCGACGACGAATTTTCGGTTGGTAAGTACGTTTGGTCGACATGCAAAATCCTCAATACTGGGTGACAATAACAAAAGTGTGCCGTTCAATGGTTTGAGCGGCACGCCATTATAACGTATAGACGCGATTTAAGTCAAAGACTTGGCCGATTTCAGCCTCCTTGCGTACCGTGAGCGTCGAGTTCTCTTTTTACCTTGCGCCGCGCAAACCCTCACAGCTAGTCATATTGGAAAATCCTGGAGAACCCGCACTTCCTGACCTATGCAGCATAACAGATCGATATAAGATCGCAAATCAGCGGCTTTCTCCCTTGCCGGGAACGCTTTTTTAGGGCAAAATGAACTCAACATGAAAATCTTTGCAGTGAGCGACCAGGTCGTTGATCATCTTTATACAAGTGCCGTTCGACAGACTTATCCAGACGTGCGCATGATCATTGGTTGTGGTGATCTTCCGTATTCGTACCTCGAATTCCTTGTTACTGTTTTCAACGTTCCCATGTTCTACGTACCCGGCAATCATGACCCGGCTTATGGCATGGCGGCCAATGCACGGGCCCAGGGCGGCACCAACCTCGACGGGACGATTACTTTCTGTAAAGGTTTCTTGTTGGCCGGGTTGGGGGGCAGTGTGCGCTACCGTTTGGGCAGCCCCAACCAGTATTCCCAATTCGGCATGTATCGGCGCGTCTTCCGGATGTTGCCCGCGTTTTTCTGGTCGCGTATCCGTCATCGACGCCCCATCGATATCCTGATCGCGCATTCGCCGCCTGCCGGTATCCATGACGATGAAGACCCGCCGCATAGGGGCCTGCACGCCCTCAACTTTCTGCTCAAAGTGGCGCATCCACGTTACATGTTGCACGGGCACACCATTTTTTATCGTCAGAATTTAAGAAGCCATATTACGCGTTATCTCCAGACGGACGTTGTCAACATTTACCCCTTCCGTATTCTCGAAATCGAATAGCTGCCACGAACCTGAAGGATGCCCCCAGTGTTGACATCACATCCCCTGGCCGGAATCTACGCTGCGGCGCTTACCCCGCTTAAAAACGATTTTTCGGTCGACCCCGAAGCCGTCATCCCGTTTCTGAGTTTCCTGGCTGCCCGTGGCTGTCACGGCGCGCTGCTGTTCGGTACCACCGGCGAGGGTCCCTCCTTCGCTCCCGCCGAACGCGAAAGGCTCTTGCGCGCTGCCTTGGAAATCCGCCGGACACACCCCTCCTTCCGCGTGTTGGCCGGTACCGGCACGCCCAGCCTGCAGGAGACCATCGACCTGACGCGCAGCGCCTTCGACCTGGGCTGCCAGGGCGTCCTGGTTTTGCCGCCCTACTATTTTCGCAAAGCCGACGAGCAGGGCCTCTTCCAGTGGTTCGACCTCGTCATCCGGGCAGCGGTGCCTGCAGGTGGATTCCTGCTGGGGTATCACATCCCCGGCCAATCGGGGGTTGCGCTCTCGCTCGATCTGCTTTCCCGCCTGAAAGAAGCCCATCCACAGAAATTCGCCGGGGTAAAAGATTCATCCGGCGACTCCGAACATGCGCAGGCGCTCGGCGCACGTTTCGGCGACGATTTTTTGGTGCTAACCGGGAACGATGGATTGGTGCTTCATGCTTTGGAACATCGCGCTGGTGGCGCGATCACGGCCATGTCCAATCTATATTCCCCGATCCTGCGTCGTATATGGAATTCGTTCTCCCCGGGTGGAGAGTCTGCCGCGGCTGACGTGCAGGCGCAGTTAGATGCGCGCCGCCGGGCGCTCGACCCATATCGCCCCTTTGCGCCGATCCTGAAGGCGCTTCTCTTTCGCCTGCATGGCTTTGGTCCCTGGCCGCTGCGGCCCCCACTGCGCAGCCTGCCCGCCGAAAAGGTGGAGGCCTGCCTACGGGACCTGCAACAACTCGAGAACTCGTCTGTGCGCTGACGGGTGATTCCCCCCTACTTACGAAAAACCCAATTTACGTTCTTTCATCGATATATAGCGCCCGCGACCGATGATGAGATGGTCGAGCACTTCGATGTCCACCAGCTTGCCGGCCTGGATGAGCGCGCGCGTCACCGCTGCGTCGTCGGGGCTCGGCGTGGGGTCGCCGCTGGGATGGTTGTGGATGACAATGATCGCTGTGGCGTTGCGCCGGATGGCGGCCTTGAACACTTCGCCGATGCGCACCTGGGAGGTGTTGACCGAGCCGTGATAGACCTCCACGATGTCGAGTACGTGGTTGCGGGTGTCGAGCAGCAGCACGCGCAGGTGCTCCTGCTCCAGGGCCGACATTTCGTATTGCACCAGCGCAGCCGCGTCGGCTGGGCTGGTGATGGTCGGACGCTCTTCAGGCACTTCGAGCATCAGCCGGCGTCCCAACTCGATGGCGGCTTTGATCTGGGCGGCTTTGGCTTCACCGATGCCGTGTTGGTTCATCAGTTCCTCGAAGGGCACGCGGTGCAGGCCGCCCAGGCCGTCGCACTGTTGCAATAGTCGCTGCCCAACCTGGACGGCGTTTTCGCCGGGGACGCCGACTCGCAGCAGGATGGCGATCAATTCGGCATTGGACAGGGCTTGCGGGCCGAGTGAGGCCAGTCGCTCGCGCGGGCGTTCACTTTGGCGCAGGTCCATGATACGATAAACGGGATGTATGGTCGGGTCGGTCATTGCGGTCTCCCCATGGGATGTTTCTCCCACTTATACAATGAGAAGCGGAAGAATGCAAGGCGACTGCCAGAAAATGCCAGTGGCTCCCTTTTGGGCGCTGCGCGATGCCCCGACAAAGAATCGCTTGACATCCACTCCTGCCTCAAGTAGAATTTCATCCTCTCTGAAATGGGCCTGTAGCGCAGCTGGGAGCGCGCCTCAATCGCACTGAGGAGGTCAGGGGTTCGAATCCCCTCAGGTCCACTGTTCAGTGACAACGTTACCAAATTGCTGAATCTAAAAGCCCGGGCCCATAGCGCAGTTGGGAGCGCGTCTCAATGGCATTGAGAAGGTCGGGGGTTCGAATCCCCCTGGGTCCACTGAACGGCGATTGGTTTGAAGCCAGTTGCTTCCTGGTTGCGGTCACGAATTGCGGTTTCCTGCTCGATCAAAGCGCAGTTTGTGACCGCGGTTGTTATACTCAAGCCATATTCTTAAAGTGCTATAATCGTTGTAGCTGTAACGCTTTTGTGCCCTTGCAGACAAATACAGAAAAGCCATGGCAGGAGTAGTAGGCCATCCCGTCAGCGAGAAGGGAGAGTGAGGTGGAAGCCCTTCGCAGCGTTCGCGGGAGCGCAGTGCACCTGAACCGGTGCCAAAGGCCGAACTCGCCTGTCGATCCCAAGAGGGAAGGCTGCGCCGGTGAATCCAGTAGTCGGCGCCGGGATTGCCCGTTATGGCAAGCCAAGTGCGTTCGAAAGGCCGCTGCCTTTCAAACGAAACCGGGTGGTACCGCGGAGTTGATCGACTTATCCCTTCGTCCCTGTGTGGAGGAAGGGGTTTTTTGTTAAGGCGCAATGACGCGAGAAGCGCCGGGAGGCCAAAATGAAAAAATGGAATGAGCACTCAATCGAACGAGGAAAGAATGACCAAAGCTTACAATCCTGCTGAAATCGAAAAGAAATGGCAAGCCAAATGGGAGGCAGACGAGCTGTACCACGCCGATATCGACGAGAGCAAGCCCAAGCATTATGCCCTGACCATGCTGCCCTATCCTTCCGGTGACCTGCATATCGGTCACTGGTATGCCATGACGCCTTCCGATGCGCGCGCGCGTTACATGCGCATGAAAGGCTATAACGTCTTGTTCCCCATGGGCTTCGACGCCTTCGGCCTGCCTGCCGAAAACGCGGCCATCAAACGCAGCATCCACCCGAAAAAATGGACCTATGAGAATATCGAGAACATGCGCAAGCAACTACGCTCGATGGGCGCCATGTTCGACTGGCGGCGCGAGGCCATTTCGGCGGACCCCGAATATTACAAGTGGACCGAGTGGTTCTTTATTCAGTTATTCAAGCATGGCATGGCTTACCGCAAAATGTCACCGGTGGATTGGTGCCCCAACTGCAATACCACCCTGGCGCGTGAGCAGGTCTGGGGTGAGGATCGCGTGTGTGAGCGCTGCGGCACGCCCGTGATCAAGAAAGACCTGGAGCAGTGGTTCTTTACCACCACCAAATACGCCGACGAACTGCTGGACTTCTCGTCCATCGACTGGCCGGAACGCGTGCAGACTTTGCAGACCAACTGGATCGGTCGCTCGGAAGGCGCGAGCGTGGTCTTCCACACGGGCGCCTCTGTTTCAGAAGGAGGGGACGAAATCGAAATCTTTACCACCCGTCCCGATACGTTGTGGGGCGCGACCTTCATGGTGCTGTCGCCCGAACATCCCCTGGTGGAAAAGATCACCACGCCGGCCCAGAAAGAAGCCGTCGAGGCGTACAAGGCCCAGGCGGCGCGGCAATCCGACATCGAGCGCCAGGCCACAGACAAGGAGAAAACCGGCGTCTTCACCGGCGGATACGCCATCAACCCGGTCAACGGCGCAAATGTTCCCATCTGGATCGCCGACTACGTGCTGATGAGCTACGGCACGGGCGCGATTATGGCCGTCCCGGCGCATGACGAGCGCGACTTCGAATTCGCCCGGAAGTTCGACCTGCCCATCATCCCGGCCATCCAACCCGACGGGGAGCCCGACCTGGACGGAGCCACGATGGAGGCCGCTTATATCGGCGGCGGTCACATGGTCAACTCCGCCCAATTTGACGGCACCCAGGTCAACGAAGAAAAAGGGAAAAAGAATCCCGGAATCGTGGCCGTGGTCCAGTGGTTGCAGGAGCAGGGCGCCGGTAAGTTTGCCGTGACCTACAAACTGCGCGATTGGTTGATCAGCCGCCAGCGCTATTGGGGCGCACCCATCCCAATGATCCGTTGTGAGAAACACGGCTGGAATCCGGTGCCGGAAGACCAACTGCCCGTGCTGCTGCCCGATGACGTGGAGTGGAAGCCGACCGGCGAGAGCCCCTTGAAGCTGCACCCCACTTGGAAGAACACCACCTGCCCGGTGTGCGGCGAACCGGCCGTGCGCGAGACCGATACGATGGACACGTTCATGTGCTCGTCGTGGTATCACCTGCGCTATTTGAGTCCCTGGTACAGCGAGGGCCCCTTCGACGATGCCGAGTACAACTACTGGATGCCGGTGGACACCTACACCGGCGGCATCGAACACGCCACCATGCACCTGATCTACACGCGCTTCTTCCACAAAGCGCTGCGCGATATGGGCGTCACCGAAGGCCCCGAACCGATGCTGCAACTGCGCAACCAGGGCATGGTGCTGGGTGAAGACGGCGAGAAGATGTCGAAGAGCCGCGGCAATGTGATTGCCCCCGATGTGCTGGTACAGAAATACGGCGCAGACACGGTACGCGCGTACCTGATGTTTTTCGCGCGCTGGGATATGGGCGCGCCCTGGGACAGCCAGGGCATCGAAGGCGCGTCCCGTTGGGTGCGCCGCGCCTGGACGCTGTTCACCGACGAGAACAAGGGCGGGTCGCCCACCCCCGAAACGTTGCGCGGCTTGCGACGGAAGGTTCACCAGACCTTGAAACGCGTCTCGCACGACTTCGAGAGCTTCGAGTTCAACACCATCGTCTCCTCGCTGATGGAACTACTGAACGAGATGTACCGGGCCCGCGAAGGCGGCGCTGCCGGGTCGGCGGAATGGGCCGAGGCCCAGGAGATCTATCTAAAAATGATGGCTCCCATCGCGCCGCACATCGCCGAAGAACTGTGGACGGATGTGTTGGGCAAACCCTATAGCGTGCATACGCAGCTCTGGCCCAAGGTGGACGAGGCCGCCGCCAAGGAGGACGAGATCACCCTCGCGGTGCAGGTCAACGGCAAAGTGCGTGACCGCGTCACCGTGGCCGCCGAGGCCGACGAGGCCACCGTCCGGGCCGCGGCGCTGGCCGCCGAAGGCGTGCTCAAGTCGCTGGACGGCAAGACGCCCAAGAAGGTTATCGTCGTCAAGGGCAAACTGGTCAGCGTGGTGGTGTGATTTCCCGGGGCGGACGGTACTGTCCGCCCTTTTTTATCGCCGGTGGGGGATGAGATAAAAATCGAAAAGCTGCGCCGTTGGGTGGCAAAACAGCCCTGAAGTCGCTCTCATCCCCTGCATTTTTTCATTGGGCGCGTCAGCGATATACCTCACGCCGGTACCCTACTGCCAGTATGAACACCTGTTTGGTGTTGTCGTCAATCGTGTATAACACTCGATAATCTCCCACTCGCAAGCGATAACTTTCCTGCCCTTGTAGTTTCTTGATTCCTGTTGGCCGCGGGTTTTCTTCCAGGGCCAGCAAACGCCTGACAATACGTTTATGAGTTGTTTCTTGAAGCCCGTCCAATTCCTTTTCTGCAGAACGTTTGATAATGACTTGATAGGTTACCCCCATTTTCCCTTTTCCTTCAAATAGTCTTGCAATGGACGACCAGGTTCATTGCGGCGTTCCTCGATGATGGATAAATCCATCAACTCTCGGCGAAGATTCTCATCGCGGACAATGTGTTGGAGTACGGCGCGTTTCTCTTCGGTCGGAAGAACCTTGAACGCTGTCCAAAAGACTTCTGCAGTTGCTTGTGTTTTGGTCATGAAACGTTCCTCGTGGCGAATTCCTTCATCAAATCACTGACGTTAGTATAGCACAGCAGTGGTACACTGGGCGCACATGGATACCAACCCCAACTTCCGCTCCGGTTTCGTGGCCGTGCTCGGCCAGCCCAACGTGGGCAAATCCACCCTGGTCAACGCCTTCGTGGGCCAGAAGATCGCTGCCGTCTCGCCGCGCGCGCAGACCACCCGTCGCCGCCAGATGGGCATCCTGACCACCGACGCCTACCAGGTGGTCTTCGTCGATACCCCCGGCCTGCACGAGCCGCGTCACAAACTCGGCCTGTTTCTCAACCAGGAAGCCGAAAGCACGCTGCCCGACGCGGATGCGCTGCTCTGGCTGCTGGACGCCGTCCACGCCCCCGACGACAGCGACCGCCGCATCGCGGACCTGCTGTCCAAAAGCCGCCGCCGGACGCTCCTTGTCCTGGCGCTCAACAAGATCGACCTGTTGCCCGCCGATAGGTTGCCCGCGCAGCAGGCGGCCTGTGCCGCGCTGGTCGAGGGCGCGCCGCTCTTCCCCGTGAGCGCCACCCGCGGCGACGGACGCGAGGCCCTGCTGGCGGCCCTGGTCGAAAAGCTGCCCGTGGGCGCGCCGTCTTTCGACGCAGAATTGCTGACCGACTCCTACGAACGCGATATCGTTGCCGACCTGATCCGCGAGGCTTGCCTGTTGTATCTGCGCGACGAGGTGCCGCACGGCGTGGACGTGCGCATCGATGAGTTCACCGAGCGCGGTGAGCGCGGCGCGTTCATCGCCGCGACCCTGTTCGTCGAACGGGAGTCGCAGAAGGGCATTGCGATCGGCGAGGGCGGCAGGATGCTCAAACGAATCGGCAGCAGCGCCCGGGCCGAGATCGAGTCCATGAGCGGGCGCAAAGTCTTCCTGCAGTTGCGCGTCAAGGTGGAGAAAGACTGGCGCGACGACGAGAACGTCATGCGTCGTTTCGGGTACAAGCTGGATAAAAAGAAGAAAAAGAAATAACCGTCTCGAGGTCCCATGCGCGTCTTTTGTTTTGCGCTGGCCTTTGCCGCCGCCCTGACCGATTGGATTTTGGTGGTGAAGCAGGCCAAACCCTTCCAATACCTTGCCAGACCGGCCGTCCTGCTGGCCCTGTTCGCTGCGTTGCTGGCAAGCGGCGGTCTGTATGGGGCCCGGCTGTGGTTCGGATTGGGGGCGTTGTTCTCGCTGGCCGGCGACCTCGCGTTGCTGCCAGACGACGAGCGTTGGTTCCTGCCGGGCATGGGCCTGTTCTTGCTGGCGCAGGCGGCTTACGTACTGGGGTTGAATATGCCCTCCGTCCCGCTCAACCTGTTCACGCTGGGGCTGGCGCTGATGATCGGGCTTTCCATCTTGCCGCTCACGCGTCGTATCTTGTTTGGGCTGGCGCGGCAGGGGCGGCGGCGCTGGATGCTGCCGGCGCAACTGTACGCCAGTGTAGGTACCTTGCTGCTGTTCTCGGCTCTGATGACGCTCTTCCGCGTCGATTGGGCCAGCACGCCGGCTTTGTTGGTCAGCCTGGGCGGGGTCTTGTTCGTGGGTTCGGACGTGCTGTCAGCCTGGGACCGTTTTGTGGCCCCCGTCCGCAACGGCCCCGCTTGGCGCATCGCTGCCTATCACCTGGCTCAAATGGCCCTGATCGCGGGCGCCATCCTGCAATTTTCCAAATTCGTGATTTACTGAGTTTCCCCGTCACTTTGCAATTGAACCCCCGCCAGCGCCTCGATCACAGCGATCACGGCGGAGTTATCCAGTTCGCCCATGCCCATCTGCAGCAGCGCCTCGAACAATTGGGCGTTCTCTGCCGTGGAGGGCAGCGGCACGCCGTATTCGCGCGCCGTCTCGATCACGATGCCCAGGTCTTTGGCTTGCATGCGCGCTTTGAAGCCGGGCGCGCGGTTCCCTGCAAAGAGACGCGGTGGCTTGACGTCCAGCGTCCAGCATTGGGCTGCTCCTGCCTGGATGGCTTCCACCACTTTTTGCGGGTTGACGCCGGCTTTCTGCGCGAAGACCAGCAGTTCGCCCATCGCCACCATTTGCGCCGCGACCATGATCTGGTTGGCGGCTTTGGCGACCTGTCCGGCGCCGGACGCGCCCACGTGTGTGATGGTCTTGCCAACGGCCTGGAGCACCGGCCTGACTTTTTCCAAAGCGACGGCCTCGCCGCCGACCATGATGGTCAGGGTGGCGTTGCGCGCGCCGATGTCTCCGCCGGAGACGGGCGCGTCCAGGGCGGCCACACCTTTTTCGCTCAGCGCCGCGGCCAGGCGGCGCGCCGTGGCGGGTTTGATCGTCGAGTGGTCGACGAAGACCAGTCCCGGGTGGGCCGCTTCGGCGATTCCCTGTGGGCCGAGCACCACGTCCTCCACATCGGGAGAGTCTGGCAGGTTGGTGAAAACTACATCCACCTGCGCGGCTACCTCGGCGGGTGAAGATGCGGCGCGAGCGCCTTGGGCGGCCAGTTCGTCTACCGCTGCGCGGCTGCGATTGTGCACCACCAGCGGGAAGCCGGCTTTGAGGATGTTTTCCGCCATGGGCTTGCCCATCAATCCCAGGCCGATATAACCAACATTGAGCATGGCAGGCTCCTTGAATCCAGAATTGGCGTGATTATACCCATAGAAAAAAGCCTCCCCCGCGTGAGCGAGGGAGGCGCCGGTGGGTAGGGGCCCACAAGGAGGTTATTTGATCTCGTAGGTGATCGTGACGGAGGCGCTGATTTGCAGCGAACCGGTGTTGATCGGCACGCTACTGGCCGCGGCTGCGCCGCCGCCCAGTCCCTTGGCCTCGTAGATCGGACCGGGCACGCTCTCGCTATTGCTGATGTTCTGGATGTCGCCCAGTTGCACACCGGCCTCACTGGCCAGGTCCTGGGCCTGCTTTTTGGCATCGTCCACCGCCATGGCGCTCGCCTGGCTCAAGGCCGCGCTCTTGTCGGCTACGTCGAACTGGATGCTGTTGATGTTGTTGGCGCCGGCTTTGACGGCTGCATCCAACAGGTCGCCCAGCTTCGACAGGTCGCGCACGGTCACGTGGACGCTGTTATCGACCACGTAGGTGATGCCGGTGGGCTTGTTATCCGGGCCGTACTGCGTGTTCTGGTAGATGCTGAAATTGCTGGTGCGAATATCCTCGGCATCCACGCCAATACCGGTTAGGGCCTTGACCACGTTTTGAGTGCCGGTATTGTTATCGGCTACGGCCTGTGCGGCGCTGGCTTCCTCGGTATGGACGCCGATATAAATGTAAGCAATGTCCGGCGTCACCGATACCTGTCCGTTGCCGCTGACGGTCAACGTGCGTGTGGACGCCTGGGGCGTACTGGCTGCCGACAGGGCCGGCGCCACCGTCCCGCCGCAAGCGCCCAACAACAGGGCGGCGGTCAGAACGAGGGGAAGAAAAAAGAATTTAGTTTTCATTGTGGGTCTCCTTATTATAAATCGAACATGTCCTAGACGTATCGTTCCCGAAAAAGTTCCCGGCCGCACGGGGCAATTTTGGTCTCGCTCATGTGACATTCCAAAGGACCGTAATTCGGCTCTTTGAGAATCAGTGTGACGAAACGGATCGTTGGGGTTTATTCAGCTCTACGGCTGGAGAACCCGTAATTCCTGGAAACCCAAAAGCGCCTGTTTGGGGTAAAATCTACAACAAATGTTCTACATGTATGGCGGCAAGGGAAAAAATGGCAATCGACTTTCAACAAGTATACGCAAAAATCCGCGAGATCGGTAGCAGCGTCCAGCAGCGCAAGAAGACGCTCGAAGAGCGCCGCGTCAAAGCGCGTGAGTTGCTCAACTTTTATGCAGATGCGCTGGAAGAACTGCACCGAAAGGTCGAAGCCGCCAAAGCGGCAGATCCCGCCGTCCGCTGCGCGCTGCCGCTTAATGAGCGCCTGGACTCACACTTCCCGCCGCCGGACTTGCCGTTAAACGCGACGCTCATTGCCGCCGACGGTTCGCAAATCAACCCCGACCGGCACGCCGCCATCCAGTTTGGGCTGATCAACGTCGGTGCGATTATCATGCAACTCAATTCCGGCGAGTCGCCTGTCCTTCGCACCGAGAGCGAACTGCTCTTTGACGAGGAGTTGTTCACCGCCAACGGCAATCCACTGACGGATGGCATGGTGGCCTTGCGCCGCGACCTGCGTGAACGCTCCCGCCTCGATACGCTGGCCGCCGAATTCGGGCAGTCTGGCGTCCCGGTGGTTACTTTCACCGATGGGCCAATCGAATTATGGGGCGCCCGCGACGGTGAGGACGCCAGCGCCTACGAAGAGAGCTTGAAGACCTATCGGACGGTGCTCTCGCGCCTGCAATCGCGCGGCGTGACTACTGCCGGTTATGTGGATAAACCGGCTGCCAACCTGGTGGTGCGTCTGCTGGAACTGGTGGATGCCAGCGACGAAGACTTGCAAAAACTGCGCGACTACCATCCCCTGCGCGGCGTCAGCGACCGCTGGTTATTCGGCGAGAAGGCCGCTCCTTTGCTGGGTGCCGGTGAGCGCGAAAATCCATTGCTGGCCCCGGGCGAACGCTCGGCGGTCTTTGCCATTCAGTCCAAGTCCGAAAAATCCTACCAGGGGATGCTTTCACTGCATTTCTTTTATCTCAACGTTGGCACGCCGGGGCATCCCTGGCCGGTGCGTGTGGAAATTCCCCGCTGGGTGGCCGACGATGCCCAAAAACTTGGACTGTTGCACGCGGTGCTTGTCCAGCAGTGCCGCATCATGGGCGCCAAGCCCTATCCATATTTGCTGCACCGCGCACATGAAACAGCGGTCGTCTCGCACGAGGAGCGCCAACAGGTGGAACAGATGCTGCTGCGCGAGTTGCGCGAGAATGGCGGCGAAACAGACGACGGCTCATACAAGCAATCCGCCAAGGATTTGCCGGGCAGGACACGTTTTTAGATGTCATGGCGAGAAACCCCACAAGGGTGACGAAGCAATCTCGTGTTTCCATCAATGACATAGGAAAGGGAATTTGATATGCCAACCCCCATCGAAATTGGACGCCTTTTACGCGCCGGGACGACCGGATTCATCGCCGGCTGCTCGGTCTCGCAGTTCGAAACCCCGGCCTTCGGCGCGCTGGTGCGGGCGCCCTTGAGCGAGGCTTATCAGGTCTACGGCCTGATCTACGGCATCCACATCGACGACGACGGGCTGGTGCGCCAGCTCGTCAGCGCCGATAACGTCAGCGCCGAGGTGATGCGCGACAACCGCGAGCGGCGCATCGTGCCGGTGGAGATGTCGGTGCTTTCGGTGGGCTACGAACAGGACGGCAAGGTCTTTCACCTGCTGCCGCCGCGCCCGCCCCTGAGCCTGGATGTGATCTGTTTGTGCGACGACCCGGAACTGGTGCGTTTTACCTCGGCGGGGCGCTTTGGCTATTTCCGACACATCCTGCGCGCCACGGATGCGCCGGTGGGTGAAATCCTGGCGGCGCACATCCGGCAGGCCGGCGCGGCGCAAAAGCCGCAGTGGAAGGAAGCCGCCACGCAGGAACTGATCACGCTGCTGCGGGACGATTATCCGACCTTGATGAGTGTGCTGGGCGCGTTGGGGGAAGTACTTTAACCACGACGGCGACGACGGAACACGAAGGAATTCTGATGGGAACTACAGGAAAATCCCCCAGGCTGCGCAAGCCGGTGCCATTGGAGATCGAAGAAATTGGCAAGAAGGCCCTGGATGCGGCCTATACCGTCCATAGTGCGCTTGGGCCGGGGCTGTTGGAATCGGTTTATGAAGCCTGTTTGGTCTACGAAATGGACCAATTGGGGCTTAAGGCTGAAACGCAGGTGGTTGTTCCAGTCAGATACCAGGATGTTTTTGTTGAAACCGGCCTCCGACTCGATATTTGGGTGGAACGAAAGGTCATTCTCTAACTGAAAGCAGTCGAACAGATGAATCCACTCTATCAAGCGCAGTTAATCACCTATCTCAAAGTAACGGGATGTCGTTTGGGTTATTTGATGAATTTCAATGTTCAGCATTTTAGAGACGGCTTCAAGCGGATGGTTTATTAACCATGGAGTCAGCGATGGGGGTAAAGGGTTTCCCGTCGCGCGACTTTGTTACCGTCGTGGTAAGAATAAGGGTTCCACCCTGTGACTTTGCATCCTTTGCAGTGAAAGGTTTTACTATGGCAGAAAACGAAAAAATTGGCTATATCGTCGGCGGCGGACTGAAGGAATCCTACTCCGCCCGGCTGACCGTGGATCCGCTCAGTGTGCAGGAAGGCGGCTTCGTCGTCATCGACAGCGGCGACACGCGTTTCTACGGTTTGGTGACGGATATGCAACTCGGCGCCACCGACCCGCGTTTTGCAGACGAGCAATCCGAGACGCGCCTGCCGCCCGCCCTGGCCAGGGCCCTGCATGGACAGACGCTCTACACCAACCTGGAAATCCTGCCCGCGCTGATGCTCGAACGCGGCCCGGAGCCTGGCACTGCTGAATACAAACTCTGGCGTGCCGAGCATCCCGAAGACCCGCGTCCCATGCCGGTCAAGACCGTCCCGCTGCACCACGCCGAGGTCTCGCTGGCAAACGCGACCGACATTGCCACTATCTTTGGTGACCCGGACGAGCAGGGCAACCTCGTCATCGGCTACACCCGTGAGCAGGGACATCCCGTTTGCATCAACCTGGACAAATTCGTGCAGCGTTCGTCGGGGGTGTTCGGCGCCACCGGCACGGGCAAATCCTTCCTGACGCGCATCGTCCTGGCCGGGCTGATGCAGCGCGGCAAGGCCGCCGTGCTGGTGCTCGATATGCATAACGAATACGGTTTCGACGATACGGCTTCGGATACCGGCCAGCGCGTGATCGGGTTGAAGAGCATGTTCGGGAGCAAAGTGCGCGTCGTCGGGTTGGGAGCGGGCGCCACCATCCGCGGGAAAACGCCCGATTTCAACCTGGAAATCGCCATGAGCGACATCTCCTCCGCTGACGTCGAACTGCTCAGCCGCGAGTTGAATCTCAAGGAGACGACTTCCACCACGCTGGACGCGCTTTACCAGATGTTCCGGCGCGACTGGTTCAAGACTTTCAAGGGCATGCTCAACGGCGTGATGGTAGATGTGGAAGATGAGAAAACTGGCAAAACAACAAAGGTTCCACATCCTGATAGCGTTGCTGCTTGGGCAAGAGAAAATGGCGTGCACGAAGGGGCGGCCGAGGCGCTGCACAACAAGCTGCGCCGCCTGTTTGGGAAGAGCTACCTGGTGGAGAAGCCCGCTTCCGACGGCGTGGCCGAAATCATCCAGGCGCTCGAAGCCGGGCAGCACGTGGTGCTGTCGTTCGGCGATTTCGAGAGCGACCTGGACTATTTGCTGGTCTCGAACTTGTTGACGCGCCACATCCGCGAGGCCTGGGAGAAGCGCACCAACGCCTATCGCGGGCACGATGGCGTGGAGCCGCGGCAACTGGTGGTCGTAGTGGAGGAGGCCCACAAGCTGCTCAACCGCGAGATGGCCGCGCAGACGGCTTTCGCCACCATCGCGCCCGAACTGCGCAAGTATTACGTCACCTTGTTGATCGTGGACCAGCGCCCGTCGCAAATCTACGACGAAGTGCTGTCACAGTTGGGCACGCGCATCAGCGGCTGGCTGGGCGATGACGACGACATCCAC
>JBJKRF010000010.1:0-3133 GCA_046704785.1 Anaerolineales bacterium
CCGGCACGAGACAGAAGAAAATCCAGCGCAAATCTTTCTGCGCTACTCTTGGTGAACCGCCGGATGCGGACCCGCATGTCCGGTGGTGTGAGAGGGAGCGGTTAGCCGCCGCTCCCTACTCGATTTCATCTTCGCTTTAGAACATCATGTCGTTGATCTTCTTGATCGTGTCTGCGGCGGGCCGTAATTCTTTTTCCGTCAATCGATTAAGAGGCGTATCGACCAGGTTGTGAGTCTCCGCCAGGGTGGGTTTGGCATTGTCGACATAAATCAGCCCGGTCACCAGCCAGTTGTTTTGCTGGGCTTCTTCTAGAACGCGCAGCGCCTGGAATCTGTCGGTGGGGTCATAATCTTTTTCGAGCTTCTTCAGGATGATGATCGAGCCATCGTGCATCTCGACTTCGCGGACGGTTCCTTCTTCGAAGTCTTCGATCATGATCTCGTCGCGTGCCGGGATGAAGGAAATCTCGTGTAGCGGCTCTTCGTGGTCGCGGCCCCAGGTATAGGAGTGGAAGGCGTTATCCTCATTGTTGAATGTTACGCAGGGGCTGATGATGTCGAGCATAGCAATGCCCTTATGCGCAAAAGCGGCTTTGAGCAATTCCTTGACTTGTTTGGGGTCCCCGGCGAAAGAGCGGGCGACGAAGGTGGCGTTGGCGGCAATAGCTTCCATGCACAGATCGACCGGCATGTACTGGTTGACGCCTTGCTTCTTGAGCGATAAGCCAACCTCGGCGGTCGCAGAGAACTGGCCTTTGGTCAGCCCGTATACGCCGTTGTTTTCGATGATGTAGATCATATCGACGTTGCGGCGCATCATGTGTTTGAACTGGCCCATGCCAATACTGGCGGAGTCGCCGTCGCCGGAGATGCCCACCCCTTTCAGGCTGACATCCCCAAACAGTGCGCCGGTTGCCAGGGACGGCATGCGCCCGTGCAAACTGTTGAATCCGAACGAACGACTCAGGAAGTAGGTTGGGCTTTTACTCGAACAACCGATTCCGCTGAATTTGACGACGTTCTCAGGTACCAGGTTCATTTCATACGAGGCAGCGACAATCTGGCTGGCGATGGAGTTGTGTCCACAGCCCTGGCAGAGTGTGGTCGGGCGTCCACGGTAATCATTTTTGCTCAAGCCGACTGCGTTCACACGTGCGTTCGCGCCGGCCATAGGAAGATTTTCAGCCATTTTACTTTTCCTCCTTGTTCAAAACTGCGTCTTTGACCCATTTTGCTGTAGCTGGCAGACCATCGCCATAAGCGACAGAAATGATCTTGTTGACGAACTCCGGGTACTCGATTGTCAATAATTGGTGTAACTGACCGTCACGGTTCATCTCGACGATATAAACGCGTTCGTGTTTGTCCAGAAAATCCCGCACCGCGTCGGTGAACGGGATGGCGCGTAAGCGTAGCGAGTCTGTCTTGATGCCTTCGCTCTCCAGCATGGAGCGGGCCTCGTCCACGGCTGGTTTGGTCGAGCCAAAGGCCATAATGCCAACCGTGGCCCCTGGCGTGGTTTCCACAATGGGGGCCGGGACATATTTCCTTGCAGTGTTGTATTTCTTCTTGATGCGGTCCATCATGGTTGCCCAGGTAGTAGCATCTTCGGTATAGCGGGCGTAGTCGTCGTGGCCGGTTCCGCGTGTGAAGTAGGCGCTGGCGGCATGGCGATTGCCGGGCACGGTTCGATAAGCAATGCCGTCGCCATCCTTATCTTGATAGCGGCCCCATTGGCCATCCAATGCTTCCAGGTCTTGCTCCCAGAGCATCTTGCCGCGGTCCATGGGCTTGTCTGGGTATGTGAAAGGCTCGGTCATCCACTGGTTCATGCCGAAGTCCAGATCGCTCAATACGAACACCGGCGTTTGCACACGTTCGGCGATGTCGAACGCACGCCAGCCGAACTCGAAGCACTCGTTGACAGAGCCGGGCAGCAGAACGATCTGTTGCGTGTCGCCGTGACCGAGAAAAGCCGTGAAGGTCAGGTCTCCTTGCGAGGTTCGGGTGGGCAGGCCCGTGGATGGGCCGACGCGCTGTACATCCCACACGACGACGGGAATTTCGGCGTAGTATGCCAGGCCGGCGAACTCCGTCATCAAGCTCAGACCGGGCCCTGCGGTGGAGGTCATGGCGCGCAAGCCCGACCAGCCCGCGCCGATGGCCATGCCGATGGCGGCTAACTCGTCCTCGGCCTGGACGACGGCGAAAGTGTTCTTGCCGTCTGGAGCCTGGCGTAGTTGCGGGAGGTATTCGTTGAGTGATTCTGCCAGGCTGGAGGCCGGTGTAATGGGATACCAGGCGGCGAACTGTACGCCGCCGTAGATCGAGCCGATGGCGGCGGCCGTGTTGCCGTCTGCCATGATCAGACCGTCGGTTTTGTCCAAGGCTTCGACGAAATAGGGGTCTTTCTTCTCCAGGTTGTCCCTGGCCCATTCGGTGGAAGTCTGGATCACGTTGAAATTCAGGTCGATAGGTTTTTGTTTCCCTTTGAAGTGGAATTCCAACGCGGCTTTGATCTTGTCGGTGTCGATCCCGATCAGTTGTGCCAGCACACCTACATAGACCATGTTGGCGATCATGTCGCGCAGGTTCGATGGAATGTTCGGGTCGGAACGGATGATTTGCTTGACCGGCATGGGGTAGGTGATGATGTCGTCACGGGTAATGTCCAGCTTGATGGAGTCGTCGTAAAGGAAAACGCCGCCGGGGAGCACGTCTGCCAGGTCTTTGGCAAAGGAGGCCGGGTTCATGGCGATCACGATTTCGTGCTCGTCGCGGCGGGCAACGAATCCATCCTTGTTGATGCGGATGGTGTACCATGTGGGCAAGCCCTGGATGTTGCTGGGGAAGAGGTTCTTCCCGGAGACTGGAATCCCCATCTTGAACAGGGCGCGCAGAATCGTTGTGTTCGATGTCTGCGACCCCGACCCGTTGGCGGTGCCAACGGTAATCGAAAAGTCATTAACAATACGGTCCGTCATAGAACTCCTCGCGAGTAGAGAAATATTGGTTGGTTCATTGGGAATCTGCGTGATGAAGCCGATTTGTGGGGGTGGTTGGGGGGGGCACCCCCCCCCCAAAACCCCACAATAAAAAAAAAAAAAAACCGAAAAAAAAAAAAAAAAATTTT
>JBJKRF010000011.1:0-16236 GCA_046704785.1 Anaerolineales bacterium
CTTCCCATGTTTCAAATAACAGCTTCCGCTGCTGTGGCGTGGAAAAACCAAAATAGGTTCGTTTCGTGCTCATGCCCTTATGTTACCCGATTATTAGATTTGCGCAAGATGCGCTTGACTAAGACAATTTCCCGTGATAAGTCTCGCTGATTTCCAGAGAGCCGAAAAACGCATTCCCGGAGGTTCCCATGAAAATCCTCGCCTATTTGTTCCTGTTCGTGTCGATGGGCCTGCCCTGGCAAACCATTGCCGTCGACACCGGCCCCAAACCAACCATGAATTTCCAGTTCGTGGCGGGCACGTCGGGCAACGCGCCGAGCATCCTCGGTGGCAGCCTGCTGGAATGCCAGCAATCCGATTGCCGGGCCGCACTGCCGCTCGAACAGGCCGGGCCGCAGCACTTTAGTTGTGAGGGAGACTCCTGCGAAGCCCTGGCTTACAGTTTCAGCCCTTATCACCAACTGCAAATCCAATTTTCCGACGGGAAAACACGTCAGAGCAACATCTTTCAGACGGCGGGATTCAACTCGCAGTACACGGTAACCATCCGGGATAACGACCTGCTGGTGCAGGCGCAGTTCAACCTCTCCAACCAGCTTCCGGGCACGGGCATACCTATCTGGCTCCTGTTGGTGTGTTGCGCGGCCTTGTGCCTGGTTGTGGTCATTGTGGCAGCGGTAGTGCTGCTCGTGCGCCGCGCCGCGAAAAAACAGTGATCCTCAGCCTGCCGGTCACCCTGTTGAGCGAGGCGCTGGTAGTGGCCAGCTATGCTCGCTGGAAAGAAAAACCGCTGGTGCCGCTACTGGCCTGTAGCGTGGCGGCCAACCTGTTCACCCAGGCCTTGTTATGGCTGGCGCTGCAACTTTTCTTCGAGCAGTACCTGCGCGTTTTATTCATGATGGAATTCTTCATCTGGCTGATCGAGAGCGCCATCCTGTACCTGTATCCCCGCAACCGGCTGGGGCTGCGGGAGGCGGCCCTGTTGAGCTTGGCTATGAACCTGACCAGTTTCACCATCGGCTGGTTTTTGCCCGTTTGACGGAATCAGGCCGGCGCGTTGATTTTCCCCGTTTTAGCGGCAGATCAGTAAAGGACAGTCGGCGTTGCGCAGCAGGAAATTGACCGCGCTGCCGATGATGACCTCCTTCAAAGCCGTACCGCTGTACCCGCCCATCAGCACCAGGTTGATCGCACGCTCGTGGATGACCCTCAGGAAGTTTTCCATGGAACCTTTGGCGAGCGCGAAATCGGCCTGCACTTCATGCAGTTCCAGGTATTCGCGGGCGTACTCCTGCACCTCGGCTCCCAGGCCGTTGGTCAGGGTCAAGACCGTCAGCTTCGTCTGCCATTTTTCGGCCACGTAGGCCGCCACGAACAGGGCCTCGCGTGATTTAGGGCTGCCGTCGAAGGCCACCAGCGCCCTATCGAGCGGGCTGGCTTTTCCGGGCACGGTCAGGATGGGGCACGCAGAACGCCAGATAATGGCGCGGATGCCGGAGCGCAGGCTGGCCAGTCCCGGCTGCGGAGGGTGCGCCACGTTCAGGGTCACCAGATCGGTCAACAGTCCGCGTTCGCTGACCACGCCCGGCACGTCCCCTTTGGCAATCGCCAGGTTCCCGGCCACAGCAGCCTCCTGGCAGCGCTGGTCGAAGCGCGCCTGCACTTCCAGCGCATCGGGGCTATCCACCGCACCCTTGGGCGGCACCACATGCAGGCCGTGCAAGGTGGCCGATTCCTTTTGCGCCACCAGGATGGCCTGTTCGAGCGCCTGCCAGCTTTCGGGCGTACCGGTGATGGAGACCAGCACGTCGTGGAACAGGCGGTCGGTATAGCGGTCGAACATCTTGGACATGCGCCAGCTCCCCGGCGTGGACTCCTCGTCCTCGGCGCGTGGGTTCTCGCGGGCCGCCAGGTCTTCCACGGCGGTCTCCGGGCGGATGGACCAGCCCATTTCGCTTTCCAACGTGGCGCGATGTTCCGAGACCCACAGGTATAGGTCGGTTTCGGTGCGGCCTGGGAACCAGCGCAACAGTCCGCGCTCGCGGATGGGAGTCACGATGGGCAGGTACACGCTGTCGTACCAGTGCGCTACCGCTTCGGCATACGAAATATCGCGCTGGAAGTCGATGCCCATGAAGTAGCGGTGCACCTGGATGTGCTCGCGCAGGATCTCGTACTGGCCGGGGACGGTGACGCTCAGATCGACCCCGGGGCGCAGTTGCGCGATGTTGGTCTCTTCCAGGAATTCGGCGTACTCGGCTTTGATGATCAGGTCATCGGGCTGGACATCCGGCGTCAGCGGGATGTCGGACTTGACTTCGATGACGTGCGCTTCGATGAACTTGAAGCCCTCTTGGCGGGCCACCGAGACGCGGTGGTTGCCGTCCAACACGAAGTAGACGTCGCCCACCTGGTACACGTCGATGGGCGGCAGGCCGGCCCCGCCCGGCGCGTCGATGGCCGCCTTGACGCGCGCCCAACGCTCAGAGTCGCTGCCGCTGCGAGGCAAAAAGCTGCGCGTGAAATCGGTGTAGCGGCCCACACTGCCGACGATGGCTTCCAGCGGAATCTCCCGAACGCCACGCTCGGAGCTCACGTTCAGCTTGAGCTTTTTGGCGACTTCTTCGTAGGAGAGCAGTTCGTTCGATTTCCCCGTCAGCCGCGCAAGGATTTCTTGCATGGTCGCCTTCACGCGAGCATCGTTGAAATCTTGCAAGGCGGACTGATAATTCGGTTCGCTCATGGTCGTAATCTTAATCGGAAAACGTCACTTTCGACAAGCTCTTTTTGTCACCGATTTGACTCCAGCGAACAGGATACCATTCGGCCTGCGAGCTTGCATCCCCCCAACGGATCATTCCATACATACGACCCAGCTCTTGCGACAGTGTACACTTGTGCATATAACATCAACAATGGACTACCAATGGGATAAAGGCAAAGAGCATATCAATCGCCAAAAACACGAAATAGCTTTTGCCGACGCCACTACCGTCTTCACAGACGACAATGCCCTTACCATCGAGGATCACCACCCCTAGGAAGAACGATTTGTCACTATCGGCGTGGATTCTTTCGGCAGAACTCTCGTGGTCGTCTATACTTGGCGTGGTGAAAGTATGCGTGTGATTTCGGCCCGCAAAGCGACAGCGGGTGAGCGCAGACAATATGAGGTATGGCAATGAGCGCCTTGGAGATCACGATCACAAAAGCCCACCGGGGGCACCTGGAAGATTGTACGGTTGCCCTGCTCCAATCGAAGCTCGGGCAGGTCTATTTTCCTTCGGAAGCAAAGGCTCGCTCCGCTCTGGCAGAAGGAATTACAAACGAAGAGATCTTTGTGGCCGTAGACGAGGCGGGAGACTGCCTGGGGTTTATATGGTTTATCACCGCGGGCGCCTTTCACAGCTTCCCCTACTTGCATATCATCGCCGTCAAAGAAGCCCTTCGGGGACGGGGCATCGGGAAAAAGCTGCTCGCCTTTCTCGAGGAAACCGTATTCACCGATCACTCGAAAATATTCCTCGTGGTTGCGGATTTCAATCCTGACGCGAAACGCCTGTACGAGCGTTTGGGATACCAACAAGTGGGCGCGATCCCCGGTTTATACAAGCAGGGCGTCATAGAATATTTGATGATGAAAGAGCGGGATTCGGTTGAAGGCTGAACTCTACGGAAGCGCAGTTCGCTGTGCGGATTGCGAAATTTCGTGCCATAATGTCAGAGAGTCCTCAACCGTTGGCCCACTTTTTGAATCGAGAATATGAACAACAGGAATTTGAATCTATGCCAACCAAGTCCAAATCCCCCGATCTCATCTATCAAGTCAAAGTGACGCTGCGAGATAGCAAGCCGCCTATTTGGAGAAGGCTACTGATTCCCGGCTCCGTTACGCTCTACAGATTGCATCACATCCTCCAGGTTGCCATGGGCTGGAGCGACAGCCATCTTCACCACTTTATCATCGCTGGGAAATATTACTCGACCCCCAGCCCCGACGATTGGCAGCCCGTCAAGGACGAGCGGCGCTACTCTTTGAATCAGATCGCGCCATCTGAAAAGAACAGATTCACCTACGAGTACGACTTTGGCGACAGTTGGGAACATCAAATTCTCGTCGAGAAAATCCAAGCGCCCGAGGCCGGCGTACAATACCCGCTTTGCGTCAAAGGCAAGCGGGCCTGTCCGCCGGAAGATGTGGGCGGCATCTGGGGCTATATGAATTTCGTCGATGCAATCAGCGATCCCAACCACAGAGAGCACGATTCGTATTTCGAGTGGTGGGGCGGCGATTTCGATCCCGAAGAATTCAATATCGATAGCATCAATCAGGCGCTTCGACAGATCAGGTAACGAATCAGCAAGAGAGCATAGCAGGCGCAAAGATCGAGAAAGGGAAAATCGTCATGGCGCAATTTAATCCGTTGAGCAAGCGGGAGCGGGAAGTCGTAAAGCTCCTTTTACAGGGTAAAAGCAACAAATTGATCGCTTCGTCGCTGGGCATTTCCAACCGCACGGTCGAATTCCACTTGAAGAATATCTATGCCAAATTCCAAGTAAGCTCCAGGGTGGAGTTGATCTTGAAGCTGGGGAAGGCCACAGGTCAGTTTGAAATCGAGGAACTGGGGTCTTCCCTGGTTGATCGTCCGGGGCAAAAGGCCGAAAATAGGGACGCATCCAATCCACAAACGGATTGGGGCACATCCTTTAGCGAGACCGTCTCTATTCTCGGTCAGGAGTTGGAAATGAAGAACCTTTTGAACAAGCACGTCCTCGTGGGCGTGATGGCAGCGCTGCTCACAGGCTTCTTATGGGTCAGCGCCTTCCGGCACTTCGGGCACATGTCCCTCCAGTCGATCGAGCCGTGGATTGCGCCGTTGATCGTCGTCCTGGTGTTGGTCGGATTGGCCGTTGGGCTTGTTGGAAAGCGCAATGAGAACGGGTTGGGGAAAGTGTTTTTCAGCACCTTGTTGGGCGCGGGCGTGGGCGCATTTGCCATGATCCCGCTCGTGGGCTTTGTTGTCTACCCGCTTGCGAAACTGGCCGAATGGCTTGGGTTACTCAACCGCTCCGCTGTGCCAACCGAGGTGACTTCAGCGCTGGTCATCGTCGCCATGCTCGTCCTGTGGCTGCTTGTCGGCGTTGCCGTTGGGATCATGTCGCTGGCGATCACTATCAAAGGGCCAGCGCAGGCGGAGGTTCGCAGACATGCCTCCGAGCATGGCTTGTAACATCGACGGAGCGATCGAAGCGCGTCGAGGCGTGCGCGCATTCATCGCTTGCGCCGTCCGCCAGGGATTTATGGTATGCCGAGTTTCACGCACCTATTTTGATTTTGTTTCGTTCGCCTCGGTTATTGCTGCTTACCCCCGGCCCGGCAGTGCTCTATATCGTCGTCGGGGGTATCTACATTGGTTTGGGCCTGGCGGCCGCCTTTGCCGACGCACACAACGGATAAGTAACCACAGAATACAAAAATTTGTGCCATAATTATCAAGTACGCTGTCGTAACAGCGTACAAGGGAGCTTGATCAACAATGGCAACGGTCTTTATGAAGTGGCTGGAAACCAGCCCAAAAGCCTACGATCGGGGAATCCAGATTCTGACATTGGGACGTATCCGACAAATCAAGGAACGAATCGCCAAGACTTACGTCCGCCCGGGAATGCGCATCCTGGAGATCGGTTGCGGAACCGGAACGTTGACCGCCATGATGGCCGCCCAAGGGGGCAGCGTTACCGGCATCGACGCTTCTCCGCGCATGCTGGCAGAAGCCGAGGAAAAAGTCAAAAGCGCAGGCCTGGACGAACACATCTCCTTGAAATATATGGACGCCGCCTTGATCGGGGAACGCTTCCCGGCAGGCTCCTTCGACCTGATCGTTTCGACGCTGGTCTTCAGCGAACTGCCTCCAGACGAGCAGCGCTACGTCCTGGAGGCCTGTAAAACGCTGCTGGCCCCCGGCGGGCAATTGCTGGTGGCCGACGAGGTGATCCCCGCCCGGACTCTGGCGAAGCTTCCGTTTTACCTGGTGCGTCTGCCGCTGGCTTTACTCACCTGGCTGTTGACGCGCACCAGCACCGCCGCACTGCGTGATTTCGAGACCCTGTCTGCAGAAAGCGGTTTTCGTACACGCCGGGCCGCCACTTATTTGGGAGACAGTCTGGTACTCTACGAATCGCATCGAACGGAAACCGTCCCCACGGACCAGAAACCGGGCGAACTTCCTGCGGGGGTCGTCGGACGCCTGGCGCATCGCGTGCGCCTACGCACCCTGCTTCTCGACTTATGGCTGCTGTTCTTCCGCATCATTCCGCCGTATCCCAAAGTCCGCCCGGGGCTCTATGCGGTTGGGAATCCCGACCAGCGTTCGCCGGTGTTGGTAACCGGAAATTTCGACCTGACCGTGCGACGGTTGGTACAGGCCATTGACGGGAAGCTGAACGCCTGGATTCTGGTGGCCGATTCATCCGGGATTAACGTCTGGTGCGCGGCGGGCGGGGGCTATTTCACAGCGGAAAAAGTGATCGCAGCGCTGAAATCCTCCAATCTCCAGGCAGTGGTCGACCATCACGCCCTGATCCTGCCGCAGTTATGCGCCAACGGCGTGGACGGCTGGCGCATCCGTCATGAAACGGGATGGGGCGTCCATTGGGGGCCGGCGCGCGCTGCCGATATTCCAGATTACCTGGCCGGCAGGCGCAAGAAGACCGATCCAATGCGCTGGGTGCGCTTCCCGCTCAAAGACCGCCTGGAGATGGTCACAGTGACTATGGGATTTTACGGTCTGCTCATCCTGTTGCCGGTGTTCATTTTCTGGCGACAATTGTTCTGGCCGATCACTTTCAGCATGCTGGGATTGTCCTATTTCTACGCCGTCGTCCATCCCTGGCTGCCCGGTCGAGACGGCCTTTACAAAAGTATTCCGCTGACAGTCCTCGCCCTGGCCGGATTGTTCGCTTATACGACATTCTGGCACCCGATGCCCATGGAGCAGTTCTTCCATTGGATGGTGGGACTGACCGGGCTATCCGTGTTCAGCGCAGCCGAATTGCAGGGCATGTCGCCGCTCATGCGCGGAGAACAGGCCAATTGGAGTTGGGAAGCGCTCATCGGCTTGGGGCTGGGTGCAATTTATTGGTTGGTTCCCCTGGTCGCCGGATGGAGGTAAGAATGAGCATGCAGCCTACGCTACAATCGTCGCTGAAAGAACACTTAAAGTTCGCCAAAGAACTGCGAAACTTAACCATCCGTTTTTCCCCGGAGAAATGTAAGGGGGTCTGGCAATGCTACGAAGTCTGCCCGGTAGGCTGCTGGACGCCGGATCGCGCGCAGCGGGTCGTCGTCTTTCATGATCCGGATAAATGCATTGCCTGTGGGGCTTGTGTATTGCAATGCCCAGAAGGAGCCATCGAGTTGAAGTAAGCGTTTTGGGGGCCAACAGCATCCCTTTGCATCTCGCCAACAAGATACCGCCCGTTTGCTTCCAATTTAGCATGGCTTTCATGCCTGTTCCACCTGTCCAAGTGGACAGGTGCATCCTACCCCCAAGCTCAGTGAAAAATAGCACAAAATACTTATAATTAAGGAGAAGGGTTCTCCCGCAATGATGGGGGCATCCCCTAAAAATTCGCGTTATCTCGCTGGTTTCGGAAGCGCCAGAAAGATAATCATCTGATTCGGGAGGGAGTTTTTATGTCGTCTTTTGACCTGACCATCAACGGCCAAGCATATACCGTCCAGGCAGAACCGGAGATGCCCCTCTTATGGGTGCTGCGTGACCTGCTGGGTTTGACGGGGACCAAGTTCGGGTGTGGCATGGGATTGTGCGGTTCCTGCACCGTGCTGATCGAAGGCGAGCCAACGCACTCGTGCATCACACCGGTCTCCAGTGTGACGGGGAAAACCATCCTTACCATTGAGGGCATCACCGAAAACGGTGGGGCGCCGGTACAAAAAGCCTGGGAGGCAGAACACGTCGTCCAGTGCGGTTACTGCCAGCCGGGGCAGATCATGAACGCCGTTGCCCTTCTGCAGAAAAATCCCAACCCCAGCGATGCAGATATTGACACCGCCATGGACAACGTACTGTGTCGCTGTGGCACCTATCAGCGCATCCGCAAGGCCATTCATCGCGCAGCACAGGAGGCCTGAAATGACCATCAAAACGTCAAAAGCAAATCGGCGCGATTTTTTGAAACTGATCAGCGCGGCAGGGGGCGGACTGGTACTAGCCGTCTATTTGGACGGCTGCGCACCCCAGGTCGCTCCTTCTCCGACAATTCTCCCACAACTGACGGCAACCCCTAGCCCGACTCCCCGCCCACCTGTTACCTGGAGCCCCGACATCTACCTGACCCTCGACGATGCCGGCCTGCTGACGGTCACCGCCTTCCGCTCTGAAATGGGGCAAGGGATTCGCACCGCTCTGGCCATGTTAGCCGCCGACGAGGCGGATGTCGACTGGCAAAATGTCCGTATCGTGCAGGCCCCCGCCGACGCGAAATACGGCGACCAGGTGACAGGCGGCAGCGTCAGCCTTTCCACATATCACCATACGCTGCGCACCGCCGGGGCAACCATGCGGCAAGTGTTAATCAACGCCGCAGCCCAGGCCTGGGATGTAGACCCGACCCAATGCACGAGCGAGCCCGATTTTGTGGTGCATCCCGACGGCCAACAAAAGCTGGCGTATGCCGAACTGGTCGAGTCGGCGGCAGCGCTCAGTCTGCCGTCTGGCGTCAAGCTCAAAGATAGTTCGGCGTTCCGCATCATCGGTACCGACAAAGGCCATTGGGACACGCCCAACATCCTGACCGGCAAAGCCATTTACGGGCTGGATATTCGCCTGCCCAACATGGTATACGCGGCAATCGCGCGCTGCCCGGTTTTCGGCGGCACAGTGACGACGTATGACGACAGCGCGGCAAAAGCAGTTCCCGGCGTGCAACAAGTGGTGCAACTCGAAGATCGTGTAGCGGTGGTGGCCGATAACTCCTGGGCAGCCATCCGAGGCCGTAACGCGTTAAAAATCGATTGGGACGAAGGCTCCAATGCAAACCTGAGTTTCGAGAACATGGTTGCCGCCATTATGAAGCGGGTGCCAACACCGCCAGCAGGCACGCTCCAAGCCGTTTACCAGATTCCCTATGAGGCGCACGCCACGATGGAACCGATGAATTGCGTGGCTTATTTCCACGACGACACCTGCGAATTGTGGGCACCCACCCAGAGCCCGCAGGACGTCCAACGGAACGTGGCGCTTTCCATTGGTCTCTCGCCCAGCCAGGTGCAGGTCAACGTACCGCTGCTCGGCGGCGGCTTCGGACGCCGGCTGCAAACAGATTACGCCCAGGAAGCGGCGCGCCTTTCGAAAGCCATCCATGCACCAGTGCAAGTGCTCTGGACGCGCGACGACGACCTGCAACACGATTACTACCATCCGATGAACGTCCAATATTTACGCATGACGCCGGAGCGGTTATCGTTGCCGTATCCCGCCAATTTCGGGGGCGCCGGCGTACCCACCGGCGCCTGGCGTTCGGTGGAAAACTTTCCGCAAGCGTATGGCATCCAGTGTTTCATCGACGAAATGGCGCTGGCGCTTAAGCGCGATCCGTTGGAACTGCGCCTGGAGCTTTACAAGAACAACGAGCGTGCGCTGGGTGTGCTAAACCTGGTCGCCGAAAAAGCGGGATGGGGCGCAGCGCTGTCAGATGGACATGCGCAAGGGCTGGCGTACCACGCCACGTTTTCGGTCACACATGTGGCCTACGTTGCTGAAGTTTCCGTTGCCGCCGATGGGACGGTACGCGTCCACAAAGTGACAGCCGCCGTGGACTGCGGTCAGGTTATCAACCCCGATAACGTCGCCGCGCAGACCGAGAGTGGCATCGTGTTCGGGCTGACGGCTGCGCTCAAAGCGCAGGCCACTTTGAAGAACGGGCGTATGACCGAGACCAATTTCTCCGACTATCCACTGTTACGCATGAGCGAAATGCCCGAGGTGGAGGTTCACCTCGTCGATTCGGACAGGGCGCCTTCGGGGATGGGTGAAATGGGGGTGCCGCCCATTGCACCGGCAGTGGCAAACGCTGTTTTCGCTGCGACCGGACTACGGGTACGGCACATCCCCATCCGACCGGAAGACTTGAAAGCATAACGCGGTAACATGCCGACCCCTCGTCCTCGCTTAATCCAGAGAAACAGTGGCATGTTTTACACATATTCACGGATGCCTTTCAAAAACAGGGGTTGTTTTTCCTTGTTTCACACATATAATACTTATATCGTCGACAAACTCAGTATTCATTTTAACCATCTTACACAAAGGAGTATTATGTGAAAAAAGGCCGTTTCTACCTTCTGGGAGTCTTTTTCTCCCTGCTGGCAACTTTTGCGTTTGCCCTCACGCCTGCGGCGGCTGCCGCCGGGCAAAAGTCCATTAGCCTGATCAGTGCCCAATACGACCCCGGCAAGGGTGTGGTCTTCAAATTCAACGTCCAGGGGAATTTCTCGAAACTCAACGGTTCGGTCACCGTGGGCGGAAAGACCCTTCCCTTGAGTTGCAATTACAATGATTTTGGCGAACTTGCCTGTACGGCCAGCCAGGGATTGTCGAGTTATGTAGGCGCTACCGCCAACATAACGATCGATGGGTACCAATTCACCACCATCATCAAAGGCGGTAAGTGGTGCTATGGAGTTTATGATTATTACCCTGATAATGGGGGGCCACCTCCGTCCTCCGCATGGGGCTCCATTGGACAAACTTGCCAATTCCATCCAGCACATCCCGAAGACTGGATTATCTACTACAATCCAGATTATAGTAACTCGTTCATCTACGAGTTTTCTTACGATGGTTCCGATTCCTGTTGGGACAGCGCGCCGAACTTCGGGGCCGGGTTCTATTTTGACTGTGAATACTTCTCCACCGCCAAAAACAAACCCGCGACAACAAAAAATAATTCCACCAGGCGATAGAACGTTCTTTACCGACCTGGCCTTCCAGGGAGTGTGGCGACTTTGTCGCAGCACTCCCTGGTTGCTTGTATATCGGGATGACATCCGAATGACAACGATCCGCTCGCTGGAAGAAATAGCGCTCAATGCCTGGCCCTGTTTGCAAACGGTATTCCTCGATGGCTGGCTTCTGCGGTTTGCCAACGGGTATACCCGGCGCGCCAACTCGATCAATCCGTTATATGCTTCCACACAAGCCGTGCAGGGCAAAATCGAAGCCTGCGAACAGCTTTATCATGCCAGGGGTTTGAAAAGCGTCTTCAAAATGACGCCGGATAGTTTACCCTCCAGGTTGGACGCCGCCCTGGCGCAGGCCGGTTACCGCAGCGAGGCGCGCAGTAGCGTCCAATTGTTGGACCTGACGAACCGGCCCACGGCCCTCAACCCAGGCATGAGCCTCGTCGAGGCGTTCTCACAGGAGTGGTTAGACGCTTACTGCCAGATGAACGCCGTCGAGGCGCGGCACCGCCCGACGATCCGGGAACTATTCGAGCGCCTGGTTCCGGCTAAGCGTCTGGCGCTCCTGCGCGAGGACGACAGGATCGTCGCCTGCGGATTGGCCGCGCAGCAGGGAGAATTCGTCGGACTGTTCGACATCGTCGTCGACTCGGCCCTCCGGCGGCGCGGCTACGGGCAGCGCCTGGTCGAAGGCCTGCTGGCGTGGGGGAAACAGGCCGGCGCGCAGACGGCCTATTTGCAGGTCATGCTCGATAATCCGCCTGCATGCCAGCTCTACAGCAAGCTGGGATTCGAGGAGAGCTATCAGTACTGGTATCGCGTGAAGGGTTGAGTTTCGATACGCGTCCAAAAGCAAGCAGACATTCCCGGCCCGCCGTCATCCTGTAGAGAATGCCCGCACGAAAGTGGCGCTGTTTTAGCGAGCGGGAACGCGCAACAGCGTGCCTTTTCTTTGGGTATTTTCATCTGTGATGGGTATAATACGCCCCATGTTCGAATTCGACATCCATGCCCGCGAAGGACGCGCCCGCACCGGCAGTTTCCACACCCCCCACGGCGACTTGCCCACCCCGGTCTTTGCGCCGGTGGGCACCCAGGCCACCGTCAAGACGCTCACCCCGGCCCAACTGGATGAACTGGGCGCGTCGCTGGTGCTCGCCAACACCTACCATCTCTACCTGCGACCCGGCGACGAACTGGTGCGCGAGTTGGGCAGCGTGCACGAATTCATGCAGTGGCCCAGGCCCATGCTGACGGATTCGGGAGGCTTCCAGGTTTTCTCACTGGCCGAGACCCGCAAGATCGACGATGACGGCGTAACTTTCAAAAGCCATATCGACGGCTCCACGCACCGCTTCACCCCCGAAAAATCCATCCAGATACAGGAAAACCTGGGGGCCGACATCATTATGGCTTTCGACGAGTGCTCCGACCCCAACGATCATGACTACGCCAAAATCGCCATGGATCGCACTCACCGTTGGGCCGAACGCTCGTTAAACGCACATTCCCGCCCCGATCAGGCCTTGTTCGGCATCGTCCAAGGCGGCATCGACCCCATCCTGCGTGCACAGTCGGCGAGGTTCATTGCCTCGCTGCCCTTTCCCGGCATCGCCATCGGTGGTCTCTCCGTCGGCGAGACCAAAGCCGATATGCACGCCATGCTCGAGGTAGTCATTCCACTCCTGTCGGATGACAGGCCGCGTTATTTGATGGGCGTGGGCACGCCGGAAGATTTGCTCAACGGTATCGCGCGCGGCGTGGACATCTTCGACTGCGTGTTGCCCACGCGCCTGGCCCGTCACAATGCGGCCTTTTCCCACGCAGGACGGCTCAACCTGATGAACGCCGTTTACGCGCGAGACGCGCGCCCCATCGACGAAACCTGCGATTGTTACACCTGTCGTACGTTCACCCGCGCCTATCTCCGTCACCTGATCGTCGCCAGGGAACTTCTGGCCGGCACCTTGCTTTCGATCCATAATTTGCGGGCGCTGATTCGATTGATGGAGAACATTCGAACGTATATCGCCGAAGGCTCGTTCGAGTCTCGCCTGCCGGAATTGTTGGAGCAGTGGCGCGGGAATGCGGAAAGACAAGACAAAGTGGTCCACGGATAATCGAGGAAAAGAGTTGCTCCAACTTACACCCTATGCGAGCAACTGTTGGAATATTTTCTCGATGATTCGAACAAGTTGTCTAACGACCATTAACCATGATTTACTTAACCATCGTGCATCAATCACTCTCCCATAAGGACCCCCTATGACCCTCCTCCATGCTCTCCTGCTCGGAATTATCGAAGGCCTGACCGAATTCATCCCGGTCTCGTCCACCGCCCAGTTGCTCGTCGGGCAGTCGGCGCTGCACATTCCCCCCAGTGACGCCATGACCGCCTTCCTGATCATCGTCCAACTTGGGCCGCTGCTGGCGCTGATCATTTACTTCTGGCAGGATTTGTGGTCAATTCTGATAGACTTGTTGAAAAACCTGGGCGGCCTGGGCAACTTCCAATCCTTGCCCGATAACGCCAAAATGGGCTGGTATATTCTCCTCGCCAGCTTGCCAGCCCTGTTAGTCGGATTCGTGTTCCGGCACGTGGTCGAGGGCCTGTTCAAGGCCCCGCTGATCGAAGCCGCCATCCGCATGTTTACCGCCGCCATTCTAATGACCCTGGCCGAAGTCTTCGGCAAGCGCTCCCGCAGCATGAAAGCCATGAACTGGCTGGACGCTCTCGTCGTCGGCCTTTTCCAGGTATTGGCCGTCTTCCCTGGCGCCTCGCGCTCCGGTTCGACCATCTCCGGCGGCATGCTACGTCACCTCGACCGCCCCTCCGCAGCGCGCTTCGCCTTTTTGCTTACTGCGCCGGTCATGCTGGCCGCGGGCAGCTACGAGACCTACAAAACGCTTAAGATGCCCGGTCTACACGCCCTGTTGCCGCCTTTTGCCCTGGGCTTCCTGGTCGCCGCCATCGTCGGTTGGCTGTCGATCAAATGGCTGTTAGGCTACCTGAACCGACATTCGCTCTACATCTTCGTGGCGTATTGCGCCGTCGTCGGCGCAATTTGCCTTGGATTCCAATTTATAAAATAGCACGGTAGGAGCCTACTGTTCACCTTCAAATGAAAAAAACGTTCTTGCTTGTTCTCATCCTATTGGTCGCTTGCGCCCCAACGGCTGCACCCGTTCCAACGCCAACACCCATTCGCATTCAATATACGCCGGCAACGCAATCCTGGCTGGCTAACCTGAGCGTCTGCGCTGGTAATACCCCGATGCTCTCCGAAGCGCGCGCGCCGACGTATTTTTCCCCCAGCGCAGATATTTTTCTGCGCCTGGGTGAACCGGCCCATTTGACGATGCCCGCTTTCCAGATTGGCACGGAAGATATATTGGTCGTGGTCAACATCCAGAACCCCCTTGGCGGCCTGACCATCGACCAGGTGAAGGAGTTGTTCAGCGGGTACACCGCCAAATGGGATTCCATCCCCGGCAGCATCCAGGGCGACGTTCACGTCTGGGTCTACGCACCCGATGAGGACGTGGAAAAACTCTTTGAGCAGTCGACGCTGGCGGGGGTCTCGATCGCGTCCACCGCGCGACTGGCGACCAGCCCGCAGGATATGGCAACCGCGGTTGGCGGAGACCCAAACGCCATCGGCGTCGTCGGCGGGCACTGGAAAACCAACAATTTGCGTAACGTCTACACTGCCACTTCGGTGCCGGTGCTGGCAATTACATCGTCCAAGCCGCAAGGAGCCGTGGCGCAAGTGCTGGCCTGCCTGCAAAAATAGACGGCAAGCCCATGTCATCAAAAACCGCCCTGGATCAGGGCGGTTTTTAGATTCACGACTTTTGTTCTTCCGGCGGTTTGACCGCCCGAAAACTGGCGAACAACGACAGGTCATAGAGTATCTTCAATCCCCCGGCCAGGAAAAACGGCAGGCTCAACAAAGCAGTCGAGGCCAGAAAAATACCCGTCAGTGTAGGCGAAAGGGCGGCGCCCACCGAGCGGGCGATGCTGGTTACGCCCGAAGCGGCAGAGCGTTCGTCTGGCGCGACGACCGCCATAGTGTAAGACTGGCGCGTGGGCACGTCCATTTGTGAGATGCTAAAACGCGCCAACAAAACTCCAATCGCCAGCGGCAGGCTGGGCATGAGCGGCACCAGAATCAACAGCACGTTCGAGGGGATATGAGTAAAGACCATGGTGTTGATCAGCCCAATCTTGGCAGCAATGCGCACCGCCAACAAGGCCGAAATTCCGGCCAGGATATTTGCGCCAAAAAAGATACTACCGATGATGCCAGCGTCCACGCCGAAACGCACGTGGAACCAATAGGCGATCATGCTCTGCACAATCAGGGCGCCTGCAAAGGCATCCACGGCGAACAAGGCCGACAGACGCAAGACCACGCCCCGGGATTTGTGCAAGCCCAAGGTGCGGTGCACCGGCTCCGGGTTGGGCAGCGCTTCCACCTGCTGTGAAAGACTCAGAAACAGGATGAACAAGAGCACACCGACCACGGCGTAACCGGCCAACACCGCCCGGTACGAGTCTGCCACCGTCCAACCCAGGGCTTGCAATCCGCGGGCCAGCCAGCCGCCGCTCAAGGCCCCCGTTGCCGTGGAAAACGAACCGACCAGGTTGTACCAGGCGAAGACCTGGGTGCGGCGCTCATTTGGAACCAGTTGGGAAAGAGCAGCCTGTTCGATAGACAGAAACGGCCCGATTTCGTTGCCGCTGGGACTGATCACGCCGATGATGGCAGCCAACAGAAGCAAGATGATATTATGAGTGACCAGGAAGACGACACCCGCCAGCACCATCAACAACGCGCCAACCACCAGCATGTTCTTACGCCCCAGGCGGTCGGCAGAAGTTGTCAACCAAAGCGAGACGCCAGCGTCCCCGGCCAGCGTGAAAGTAAACAATAAGCCTACAGCTTGTTCGGAGAGGCCTACTTCCACGAGGTACAACGCCAGAATGACCGACAGAAAACCATAGGCAAACAGGCGTGCAATACGTGTGATGAAAAGAATGGTAATGTCGCGTCGATGACTCATGGGCTACTCACACAAACTCGTATTAACTCCTGAAGGCTCAACCGTTTTTAACGGGAAACCATTCTTTTAACCACCAAGGACACGACGAGCACGAAGGAAAAAGCGGGCAAAACCTTGAAATTTCCTCCTTCGTGCACCGTTCTGGCCGTCGTGGTTCAGATTTTCCCGCCATGAACGGGAGAGCC
>JBJKRF010000012.1:0-9777 GCA_046704785.1 Anaerolineales bacterium
AACCAGCACCTCGACCACGATACGCAACAGAATCACCTGGCGCAGAACACCACCAGCGACCTGTTGTTCAAAGGTGCGCTCAAAGGGAAAAGCCGTTCCGTCTGGCAGGGCATGATTTACGTTGCGCCGGGCGCTGAAAAGACCGATGGGTACCAGGCCAACCGGAATATCGTGCTCGATGAAGGTGCGCGCGCTGACTCCATCCCCGGCCTGGAAATTTGCGCCGACGATGTGCGTTGTACGCACGGCGCCACGGTTGGTAAATTAGAGCAAGAGCCAATTTTCTATCTCAAATCGCGTGGCATTCCGCAGAAAGAAGCTGAACGCCTGGTCGTTGAAGGATTCTTCGATCCAATCATGCGGCGTATCCCCTTTGAAGGGGTGCGCGAGCGCTTCCACCAGGCCATCCTTGAGAAAATGGGCGCCTAAAGTGTCCGCTTTTCCTGCCGCGTTCGCGCCTTATCCCCTGTCGAAGTCGGCAGGGGATAAGGCCTATTTCTGGGAATCATTCTATAATAGAGGGTAGTCCTATGAAACCTGTTCGTCCGCCTGTCCCTACGGTTGGGGAAAACAAACACAATGCCCGGGGAGGTCCGATGTATTCTTATATGCGTTCGCCTGATGCCGAACTTGGCTTCGATGTAGGCGATAGTGTCGAAGCCTTTTGCGATCACGAGAAAAATGAAGAGCGTGTACGCGGCTGGTTGAAAGGCATTGTTGTGCAGGTCGATAACAAGATGGTAGCCGTCCAGTTCCGCTCGAACGTTTTTCTGACCGATGGCTGGATGGTTCCTGACCGCATCCTGTGGTATCCGATGAATTCTGATCAGATTCGACACGCCGGCCAGGGAAAGAAATCTCGCGGCAAGAAAGAGATACCGGATTACTAAGCTCATGGCTTTCGATGTCGATAAAATTAGAGCAGAGTTTCCCATTCTTGAGCGAGAAGTGCACCCGGGTGTGAAACTCGTCTATCTGGATTCCACTGCTACGTCTCAAAAACCCGCCAGCGTGCTTGCCGCGATGGACACGTTTTATCGCCACTCGAACGCGAACATCCATCGCGGTGTGCATACCTTGGCAGAAGAATCCACGGTGTTGTACGAGCAGGCTCGTGAGAAGATTGCCAAATTCATCAACGCGGCCTCTGCCAGAGAGATCATCTATACGCGCAATACCACCGAGTCCATTAATTTAGTGGCATATACTTGGGCGCGCGCCAATCTCAAAGCAGGAGACCTGATCGTCTTGAGCGAGATGGAGCATCACAGCAACCTCGTCCCGTGGCATATTTTGGCCGCCGAACGAGGGATACGCCTTGAGTTTATTCCGGTCACGCCCGATGGGTTACTCGACCTTAATGCTTATCGCCGGCTGTTGCTGCAGAGCCCGAAGCTCGTCTCGTTCACGCACATGTCCAACGTGTTGGGTACCATCAACCCTGCAGAAGAAATCATCAGTTTGGCGCACGACGCCGGGGCGTTGACCCTGCTGGATGGGGCGCAGTCCGTTCCACATTTCAAAGTGGATGTACGCGCCCTGAACGTGGATTTCCTGGCGTTCTCGGCGCACAAGATGTGCGGACCGACGGGCATCGGCGCCTTGTACGGCAAAGCCGCACTGCTCGAAGCTATGCCACCCTTTTTGGGCGGCGGCGACATGATCCGTGAAGTCAAGCTGCGTTCTTTTCGCCCAAATTCGATTCCCTACAAATTCGAAGCGGGCACGTCGGCGATTGCGGAGACGGTCGGTTTCGGGGCCGCCTGCGATTATTTGTCTGCTGTCGGTATGGACGCGGTCGCAGCGCACGAGCACGAGATCACCGAATACGCTTTGGATCGCCTGGAGGAGATTCCCGGCGTGAAGGTATTCGGGCCGCCCGCCAATAAGAAAGGCGGGGTTGCCTCCTTTACGTTGGACGGTGTCCATCCGCATGACGCGGCCCAGATTCTGGATAGCGTCGGCGTCGCCGTGCGGGCCGGCCATCATTGCGCCCAGCCGTTGCATGAGAAGTTCGGCATCCCCGCCACGGCGCGCGCCAGTTTTTATTTATACAATACGAAGGATGAAGTAGATAGATTGGTAGATGGGATTTATAAGGTAAAAAAATACTTTGGATAAGATTCAAGGTTATATAGAACAATTGGACAAACGGTTTGTCCGAATTTTCATTATACTGCTTGCTACTACGTTGGCATTGTTGCCGGTCAGTCCTCTGGTCATGTCATATGCAAGTCGGGATTCAGGCGTTTTTCTATATGTGGGTTGGAGAATTTTGCATGGCGAGGTTCCCTATCTGAATGTTTGGGATCATAAGACTCCCATTATCTTTTTTTTGGATGCCCTTGGGATTCTTCTTACTCCTAATTCGCTATGGGGTGTTTGGCTGGTCGAATGGCTTTCTCTGGCTATTGCTGTTTGGTTTACTTATAAATTGCTCAAATCACTTTTTGGATTCTACCCCACGTTTGTTGTTCTATTGATTTTGTTGGTAAGCTTTACTATCACATTGGCAGGTGGAAATTTGACGGAGGAATACACCCTGCCTTTTCAATTTCTTTCCCTCTATTTGTTTCTGCGACAATTACGTCAGCCTGCCCGTTGGCATTTTTTTGCTTTGGGGCTGGTTGCTGCCTTAGCCTTTTTGATTCGCCAAAACTCTATTGCCTTAATACTTGCAATAGTTATATCGATTTTTATTATGCATGTTCGAAGCGGCGAATGGAAATCATTATTGTTGGAGTATTTGCAAATGGCACTTGGAGCCTTGGTGCCAATCGCAATAGTCCTGCTATATTTTGCCCGAGTCAGTGGAGGACTGGCTGCATTTTGGAATGCCGCTTTTGTCTATAATTTTGTTTATTCAGGTGAAAGGACACTGGCCGATCGCGTTTATTCTATTCAACATGGCTTTGAGTGGCTTGGACAAACTGGATTATCTCAGTTGGCGCTTTTGGGGTGCCTTTTCTGCATCTTCTGGTTGGTTAGAAAACCACAGACATCAAAGCCTATACTTCACTTTATGTGGACATGTATTCTAGCTATGCCATTAGAAGTTTTGTTTGTTAGTATTACTGGCAGACCACGTATCCCTTATTACCTTACTTTCCTTCCAATTTTTTCTATTTTTGCCGCATTTTTGGTGTGGAGACTGAAACTTTTTGTCAGGGAAAAATATACGCCCAAAATTTTTTTTGGGCTTGGATTGGTGGCTTTGATAGTCTGTAGTGCATTTTTGGCTCCCGATTATGTTAATGCTACCAAGTCTTACCATCTTGTCTTGGATTCGAATAATGCTGTTAAGTATATTCAGGCAAATACATCCCCAGATGATTATGTGTTGATGTGGGGAGCTGAAACAACCGTTAATTTTTTGCCCGTAGGCGTAGTCCTTCGCGCTTTGTTTATCAGTATCCCCTCTATCGACCTGAGTATGCGGGTACGCGACTTTACGAGGAATTTTTACAAGACATCCTTAAGAATAAACCGAAATTGATTATTGTTACGACGGGTGGAGGAAAAATTCCACGCAGTTTTGGAAGTACATCGGACGTCACTGATGATATGATTAAGAAAATAAGGAATTTGTATTATAAAAAAGACCGCTTGGGCGAGTGGGTTGTTTTTGAGCGTATACAAGATTCTCCATAGAATCGAATTGCGTCTGTGTTGAACAGGGCATAGGTACCTTTTGTTCAGTACAACAATCATAATCTTGTTGGGTAAAGATAAAGAGTAGATATGGACGACTTATATCGCGAAGTAATTCTCGAACACTATAAAAATCCGGAATATCGTGGCAAACTCGATCCGCACGATATTGCCTTTGAAGACAGCAACCCTTTATGCGGCGATCACATCGAAATTACGCTGAACGTCACGCAGGATGGGCGGGTTTCCGACGCGCGTTTCGACGGTCATGGTTGCGCCATTTCGCAGGCTTCGGCCGATCTGCTGGTCGAGGCCATCATCGGGAAATCGTTGGAGGATATTAAAAAATTAACAAAACAGGATATTTTGGATCTGTTGGGTATTGAGCTCGGGCCGGTGCGGTTGAAGTGTGCTTTACTTTCGCTCAAGGTGCTAAAGGCGGGAGTCTACGGTTTGGGTGAAGCCGGTGACGATCTGGTGGAATAAGCTACGCAGCGCCACACATTTTGTAAAAGTTGCCAAAGCGCGCGTCTTCGCAGCGCTCGAAGCGCTTTTGCTGTTTTGCCTGACGCAGGTGGTTCTTTTTCCGTTCAGCCCGGCAGGTCAACCTTTTCCGTCACGTGATTCGGGGGTCTTTTTGTATGTCGGTTGGCGGATTCTGCACGGCGAATTCCCCTATCTGAACGTCTGGGATCACAAACCGCCGGCAGTCTATTACCTCGATGCGCTTGGTGTTGCCCTGACGCCGTCTTCCACCTGGGGCGTCTGGCTGCTGGAGGCCCTTCTCCTGCTGGCGGCGGCGTTCCTGTGCTATGGGCTGGTCAAACGCCTGTTCGGCCTGTTCCCTGCGCTGTTGGTGTCCTTCTTCTGGTTATTGACGCTGGTGTACATCCTCGCGGGCGGCAACCTGACGGAGGAATATCCGCTGGCTTTTCAGTTCGCGGTCTTGTGGCTGTTTTACGAGTCGGAAAAGCGCGGACACTATGGCTGGCGCGGATTTCTGATCGGCGCTGCAAGCGGGATTATTTTCTTTACGCGTCAGACCTCGATTGGGGTGGCGCTGGCGATTGGTATTTATCTGGTCGCCTCGCGCTTGTGGAAGCGGGATTTCCGCAAGCTGTTGGCCGACTCGGCCCCCATTCTTTTTGGTGGATTGCTGGTTACTGCAATCATTGCTGTTTATTTTAAAATGCATGGCGCGTTGGGCCAGATGTGGCTCGACGCCTTCCGTTACAATTTCTACTATTCCGGTGAGCGCAATACCGCTGACCGCCTGGCTGCCTTGCTGAAAGGCATGGATTTTCTGGCTAACGCCGGCCTGGCCCAGCTTTCCATGTTTGGATGGGCGGCCAGCCTTGTGATTTTGCTCTTTAAACGGGAAAAATTATCGGCGCCGATGCAGGCTTTCTTGTGGATGGCGGTCATCGACTTACCCATCGAGATTGCTTTGGTCAGCGTAGGAGGCCGTCCGCGCGCGCCGTATTTCATCGCCCTGTTGCCTATTTTCGCGGTGCTGGCCGGGAAAACGCTGGGAATGCTGTTCGACTCCCTCGCGCAGAATGGCCTGCCGCGGGTCGGCGGAGCGCTGGTCACTTTGGTGATGGTGCTCACCCTCGGCGCAGTAGTCTATAATGATTACCTTGAACTCTCTGCCAGCAATCCATCCCAACAAGCGTTTAGCGTCGTCCGTTATATCGACCAGAATACCCAACCGTCGGATACCGTTTTGATGTGGGGCGCCGAGACGGCCTACAATTTTGTGGCCCGGCGCGCCAGCCCGACGCGTTTTGTCTATCAGTTTGACCTGTACAAATATGCCGATCGTAACAATACGACCGAGTTCGTGGACGACATTTTGACCAAAAAGCCGAAGTTGATTATCATTACCGCCGGGCCGGATAAGTTGAATGAAAGACGCTTCGTGTATCAGTCTGCGGAGATCAGCGCAAAGATGGCGCAGGTGCGCGGAATGTACACGGAAGTCGGAAAGGTAGGCGGCTGGCCGGTCTACCTTTACAACGGACAATAAGGATGGAAATGTTCAATTACACCAAACTGGATGAGTCAAAGGTCGAATATTTCGAGATCGGCCCGGCAGACTTGCCAAACGGCGAGCGCCTGTTTGTGGAGATCGGGGAACGGCCTATTGTGGTTTTCAACATTGCCGGACAGTATTTCGCAGTGGGCGACGTATGCACCCACGACGATGGGCCGCTGGGCGATGGCGATCTGGAAGACTATCACATCGTCTGCCCACGGCACGGTGCGGAATTTGACGTGCGTACAGGCCAGGTGGTGATGATGCCGGCTGTGGTGGATATTCCGGCCTACCCACTAAAGATCGAAAATGAGACCCTTTTTATTGGGGTCCCGAAGGAGTAATTTGTAGCGCTTCTTGTGCGGTTTGCTCATTAAGCGTTTCGATCCCGCGACGATAGGCCTCGCCGAAGGCGACCGCGGCCACCAGGGAAATGTAAGTTCCAATGAGGAACAGCAGAACGGGGACAATGATGCATAGAATGACTGTGAAGTAGAATATCTCCAAAACGAAGAGCGTCGCCGCGTAGATGCCCAGGACGAGCGCTAGCGCTGTAAAGAACCCCGCCAGGTTTGCCCGCAGGATGCGCCACCATTCGCCAAACTTGAACGCCGCAGCGAACGAATCTGTGGCGACGACATGACTGATGATCACCGGGAGGAAGACCCAGGTCAACAAACTCAAGAGAAAGCCAATGGCAATGATTGCCGTCCCGCCCAGCGAACCGATGAGTTGCACGGCGAGGGCTTTGTCGATTGTGGCGGGATTATTATTTGAGGACTGAGACAGCAGGCTGAGAAAACTGGAGCCCATTAAAGCGATGTAGCCACCAATGAGGATCACGAAGCTCGGTAACAGGTAGATAAGCATGGCTGCCCATACCTTAAAGCCTCTTGCGAGAAAACTGCTCCAATCGACCCATTCCGGGAGTTGCGGATTCTCCTCGCCATCGATCACGGCGCGCATGGGCGCCATCGTGTATCCCAAGACCACAAGGCCCGGCAGGATGGGGATAATGAAGCCTGCCAGACTGACCAACACCGCAATCGCCAGCTTGGTTTGCCATCTGGGGCCCTTGAACGGAAAAGTTAAAATGGGTTGAATACCGTTGAGCGAAAGCGTACGTTGCATGCGACTCCCTCCAGAAAATGATATTATGCCTGCGGGTGAAAATACCCGAAGAGCGCGATGTTGCGCAGCCCTGTTCGATACGCCGTCCCGGCGTTCTTCGGGAAAAAACACAATTTTTGCCCGTGATGGGTGTAAACACAGGTATGCTGTCTTGATTGTAACTGAATTTTGATCTGTACGCCGGTTTTCCGGAAATCGGCGGTTGTATAGATGTGGAAACTGGAGAATCTACCTGCCCCATTTGGGTTGCCAATCCGGTTCTGCATCGTCGGTGAGTTGCTGCACGTCCGAGCCATCGGGGCGCATGATGAAAATATTGGCGTTCTCGCTGGCGCGCATCGAGTTGAAGACGATCCAGCGGCCGTCTGGTGAATAGGCCGGCGCAGCGTTGTTGCCGCCATTCGTCAATTGTTTGACGGCTCCTGACGTGATGTCGATCGTGTAAATGTCGTGATCGCTGCCCGTTCCGGCGAAAACCAGCAACTGGCGCCCATCCGGCGACCAATCCACGCTGCCGCCCACATGGTCGAGATGTCCCGGCGTCACCGCTGCCGCCTGGTTGCTCGCCAGGTCCAGAATGTAGATGTCGTAGTACTGCGGGTCACTGCCCGACATGGCAAAAGCGATGCTCTTCCCGTTCGGCGACCACACCGGGCTGACGATGTTCCCCGTTCCCTTGTATAGCATGTGCGCATTCTTCCCGTCGCGGTCTACCAGCCAGATGGCCGCCGGTTTGCCGTCGGTGCTGTTCGAAAAGGCGATCTGCAGCCCGTCCGGCGAAAACGAGGCCGAGGATACCCCGCCCAGGTCTGTGGTCACCTGGGTCAGGATGTCGGTTTTTAGCAGCATCAAATACAGGTCGAACGCCCCGCCGCGATTCGACGCGAACAGCACCATATACCCGTCCGGCGAAAAAACCGGGTAGTAGTCGTGGGCGTTCAGGTTTGTCAGCAGGGCTACTTTTCCGCCGGTAGGCGCGACCATGCACAGGTGATTCAAGTCGCCGCGTGTACAGGTAAATACGATGCGCCCGCTCAAACCGTTCGGGCCGCCGAGTGTGGGCACTGGCGTGTCGGTAGCGGGCCCAACCAATTCGGTCGAAGCGGGAATCGAAGCGGGGAGCGCCACTGTGACCGAAACCTGACCCTGAGCCTGTATCGGCGCGGATAGGAATTGCCAGCCGATCAATCCCACCCCGATGACTGCCAGCCCGGCGAGGAGCCAGGTCCACACCGACGGGCGCTGCTTTTCCTGCTCGATGGATTTCTTCGCCGAGGGATAGGGCGGCTCCAGCGGCGGCAGGAACGTCCAGGCTGCCAGCGCGCGGCGCGAGGGAGAGTCGGGGTCGCCTGGGACGGAATCTGGCAGCGAGTTGGCCTCCATTTTGGTCGCCAGGCAGGCCGTCAGGTAGAACTCCCAGGTTTCCTTGATGCGCTCGGCAGAATTTTCTGCCAGGGCCTTCGGTAGAATGCGTGCCAGGAACTCCGGCACATCCGGATTCTGGTCACGCAGGTTGGGGAGCGCCGGGCCGGCGGGCAGGCTGCCGGCCAGCATCTCGTACAGGATGCGCCCCAGCGCGTATACATCTGAGGCCGGGGAGAGCGCTTTCCCGTCGGCTTGTTCCGGCGCGGTGTAACGGGGGTCGCCGGCGGGGGCTGTGTCTCCCGTCTTGCAGGCCGAAAAAAGCCCACCGAGGTGGATGCTTCCATCGCGGCCCAGGATGACGTTCTCGGGGCGCAAGTCGCCGTGAACCCAGCCTGCGGCGTGCAACGCGGCCAGCTCGGCGGATAGCGCTTTCAGATAGGTAAACGCCTCGTCCATGGAGAGCGGTGCGCCTTGGGTTGCGGCGAGCACCGTCCGCAGGCTGGGGCCGTCTACATAGGCTTCAGCCCAGAAGGCTGTTTCCGTGGCTTCGAAGATTCCGCCATAGACCAGCAGGCCGGGATGCGGAAGGCGCTCCAGTGCTTGCGCCTTGTCTTCGTATTCACGCCGCAGGTCGTCCTCGGGCAGGTTCGGCAAAACGTGAAGGAGGACGGGCCGGTCGAGATGAACGTCCCAGGCGCGATACAAATCGTCTCGACCGGGAAGTTGCGTCTCTACGCCAAAGCGATTTAGGATGAATTGGTTCGACCAGTCTGCGCTCACGGATGAAAGATTCTCGCTGAATCGAGGTACCCTGTGGTCGAAAATTTCAGACGCGACTTCACGCCGTGCGCGTCAGGGCGATGACGGGAATGGCGCGCGTTGTCTTGCGCCGATACTCATCGAAGCCCGGCATCTTTGTGACCATTTTGTCGTATAGGCGTGTCCGCTCCGGTTCCGTCAGCACTTCTGCGCGGACCTGGAACTGTTCGGTGCCAACTTCCACCGTGACCGTGGGGTGGGCAATCAGGTTGTAGTACCAATCCGGGTTGGTAGGCGCGCCTCCTTTGGAGGCAATGATGACCAGGCGGTCGCCGTCGGTGGTGTAGGCAACGGGGTTGACGCGCGGTTGTCCGCTCTTCGCGCCGGTTGTGTGCAAAAGGAGCAGGGTTCCGCCGGCAAACCGTCCGCCGACTTTGCCTTCGTTATCCCTGAACTCTTTGATGATTGCATTGTTCCAATCGTTTTGATCACTCATTCGTGTCTCCTTTTCACGTGTAAATGTTCTCTGATTATAAGAGCTTAACGCATGGGTGCAGCCCATCTATCTGGCCAGGTTTAATGCAAAAAAGACTCGTCCAGTCGAACGAATCCTTCTACTTTTGGGTTATAGCCGGATATGCGATTTTAGTTCAATAACCATATTGTTGCGATGCAAAGCATAAGGATGTTGGCCACGGAAAAAATAAGGGCTCTCCCGTTCATGGCGGGAAAATCTGAACCACGACGGCCAGAACGGTGCACGAAGGAGGAAATTTCAAGGTTTTGCCCGCTTTTTCCTTCGTGCTCGTCGTGTCCTTGGTGGTTAAAAGAAT
>JBJKRF010000013.1:0-4725 GCA_046704785.1 Anaerolineales bacterium
CTCGCATCCCGATTTTCCCCCTGTTTTTAGGCCCTTTGTGGGGCAAAGAGAGCAAAATTCACTCACTTTTGGGTCTAAAATGGGGCAGCTTTGGTACGAAAAAGAGTTCTCCGACAAGCTGCTAGTACACTTGGGCGTAAACGAATGGTGAGGGTACCTTATCAATCAAATTCTGTGACATGCTTTTTCTCCACCGCCTTGCACTCTAAATTATTGGTTGGAGTTGTCTCACTATTATAGACACAGAGGGTGACCTACATTTCCACTCTCACATTCACGAAAAGGAGGACAACATGTTAGAGCGACTTCACGAGCACATTGTCAGTGAACTGGGTCACAGCAGCCGGACGGATACCATCTTTATCATCGTAGCCATCGCCTTCAATTTGATCGTTCTTGCGATCAACTCGACGATCTCCGGATCAGCATCGGATTATTCCGGGTCCAACCTGGGAAACGATATTGTCTTTACCATTTTTATCGTGATGACGTTCATAATAAACGCCATCGCAGTCTTCGGTCTATTCGTTGGCCGGCAAACGCGGGGAAAATTATTGACTGGCCTGATCGCAATGTATACCGATAACCAAATCGATCAATACTACGACAAGTCCCTGGTATCAAACTATGGCACAAGGTATTTATTATTTGGCGGCGTAATTATTCTGCTGGCGCTAACTGCGATTGTCGTGCCCATCGTTATTCGCTTCTTCTAACATTGCAAAAGGGAGGATATCCGTTGTTATTCCGAGGCGGTAACCGGGAATCCGCACGAAAGAAATGAGATACAATCAGAAAGTGATAATCCACACAAGCCTTACGTATGGAGGCAAACATTATGGATACAAGTCTCAAACCCAACTGGCGTCATGTGGGGATCTTCCTGGGCCTCACCTTTGGCCTGACCTGGATACTCGACCTGATCATCTATTTGCGCGGTGGCCTGCAAATTCCGGGAATCGTCGGCATGCTACAACTCCAAATGTTGCTGCCGGCCTTCAGCGCCATCGTATTGGGCCTGTTTTTCTTTCCTGAAAGCCCTATCTACCACCAAAGGCTTGCCGGGCGAGGGCGCTGGTTCTACTACTATTTTCTGTTACTTACGCTGATCTATGCTCTCGGCGCCCTGGTACTTGGATTATCTCCGGCACAGAGCATTATCACGATCCTGGCTACCGTCCCCTTGATCCTTGCCATTCTGGGCCTGGGCTTACTTATTGTGCTGCGCGTTATCTCTGGCCGCGACGCGATGACACAGGTCGGGCTGTCCTGGGGCAAAGGACGGTACTGGCTGCTCTTCGGTCTGGGATTCGTGCTCTACTATGCGCTGCAGGCAGTGCTCAATGCTTTCTTTGGGCTGGGTGGGAGCCAACTGGCGCCTCCTCCCGCTCCGGCGGGCCTTGGTCCAAATGTCTTCCTGCTTCTGGCGGCATTGCAGTCGGTGCTGCTGGCGCCGATACTGGCTATCGTCATCGCTTTTGGAGAGGAATATGGCTGGCGGGGATATTTGCAAAACGAGCTTTTTAAAATGGGTCGGGTGCGCGGCGTACTTTTGCTGGGTGTGATCTGGGGCGCCTGGCATTGGCCGCTCATTCTGATGGGCTATAACTACCCCGGCCATCCGCTGCTTGGTATGTTACTGATGGCGCTCTACACCGTTGGCCTGGCCGTCGTCCTGGGGTACGCTGTACTTCGATCGGGCAGCGTCCTACTGTCTGCGTACCTGCACGCCCTCAACAACCAGGTTTTGGCTTTTATCATTGCCATGGGCTTCAAGCCGTTCGATACCGCGTTCTCCTTCGACATTGGCATCTTTGGGCTGGCAACGCTGGCGCTGGTTGCCATCTTTGTGCTTCGTGACCCCATCTGGCGAGTCAAAGACAGCAGCCCCCCCGCCAACGCCGTTAGCAACGAGGCGGCCTGACACAGCGCCTCCAGAAACCCCATTCGGGAAAGGAGTTCTTCCATTGAAAAAAGCATACCTGACGGTTGACGATGCGCCAAGTCGGGACTTTGCGGCCAAAATGGAGTTTCTTCACCGACATGGCATCCCTGCACTCTTTTTTTGCGAAGGCCGCTTCATTCAACAACGCGAATACGACTTATGCACTGCCGTCGAACGCGGATTTCTTATTGGCAACCATTCCTTTAGTCACCCCCACTTTTCGGATTTGTCCACCGAAGAGTGCAAGCAGGAAATCCTGCGGACTGATGAATTGATCGAATCGATTTATCGCCGTACCAGCCTGGAACGCCCCGCTAAATACTTCCGTTTTCCCTATTTTGACAGCGGCGGCGACCATGACGATAGACGCAAGGAACTTCAGAAATACTTACGGGGCTTAGGATACCGCCAGCCTCAATTTAAGGGGATCAATCTCAAATACTTCAATGATCCACATTTATTGACAGACCTGGATGTGCGCTGCACCTACGATCAGGCTGAGTATTGGTTAAATGAGCCGAATGCGCCGTGGGGATTGTCTCAAGAAGCCACCATCCTCAGACGCATCGAGGAAAATTTTCCGTACGAAGGGCGCAGCTTGAACTGCGAAGAGACGGTGGACATTATTTTGGTGCATGACCATGAAAAGACCACGGAACTGTTCTATCGTATTTTGGAACGGTACCTGGAGAAGGGTATTCAATTTCTGCCCATCCCTGGCGCAGAAACGCAGTAAGGCCAGCAACATTTTCAATTGGGGGAGAATCGCATACCAATCGACCACACACCTGCCTCATCCCGCTGATTCCCAGAGAATCAAAGCACACTTTGTAGTCGAGGAGTATAATTAATTTGTCAGACAACTTCCTCCATTCTTCAAGGAGTTTCCCCATGACGACAATCGATCTTACTATTCAGCCAGCGCGCCGCAAGCGCGCCGTCCAACGCGCCCGCGAGCGTAACATTATCATCCCCACCTACGCCCAGATGAAGGATCCCTCCGGGGTGCCGGCCAACATCAAAGCAGAACTGGGCAAAATCGGGTTGTGGGATGTCCATCCCCGGAACCTTTTCCGTATCACCTGGCATAACGAGCCAAAGGCCTCGGGCGGCGCTTTCGGCGGACTCAATTTCCTCGAATTCCCGTCCAGCCTGACGGGCACCCCCGCGCGGATCATCGCCCTGGTGGGTAAATGGTTCCCTACCGGGGCGCACAAAGTCGGGGCGGCGTTCTCCTGTCTGGTGCCGAGGCTGGTCACGGGGCAGTTCGATCCGACAACCCAAAAGGCCGTCTGGCCCTCGACGGGGAACTACTGTCGCGGCGGGGCCTACGACTCTGCTTTGCTGGCTTGCGATTCCATCGCCATCCTGCCGGAAGGCATGTCGAAGGAACGTTTCGAATGGCTGTCCAGAATCGCCGGTGAGACCATCAAGACGCCGGGCAGCGAGTCGAACGTCAAGGAAATTTTCGATAAATGCAAGGAACTGCGCGCCTCGGGCCAGGACCTGATGATCTTCAACCAATTCGAGGAGTTCGGCAATTACTTATGGCACTACGAAGTCACCGGCCATGCCATGCAAGCGCTACTCCAAAAAGTCATGCGCGCCGGCGACACCTATCGCGGCATGGCCAGCGCCACCGGTTCGGCGGGCACCATCGCCAGCGGTGACTATCTAAAACAGCATTTTCCGGCCAGCAAAGTTGTGGCCAGCGAGGCGCTGCAATGTCCGACGCTGCTGGAGAACGGTTTCGGCGCGCATCGCATCGAGGGCATTGGCGACAAGCACGTGCCCTGGATCCACAATGTGCGCAACACCGACCTGGTGGTCGCCATCGATGACAACGCCGTAGTCAACCTCGCGCGCCTGTTCAACGAGCCCGCCGGGCGTCGATACCTGGCAAGCCAGGGCGTCCCGGAGGCCCTCATTGAGCAGCTCGACCTGTTGGGTTTTTCCGGAATCTCCAACGTGTTAACCGCCATCAAGATGGCTAAATATTACGAACTGGGTGAGCATGACATCGTCCTGACCGTTTTGACCGACTCGATGGAGCTTTATCAGAGTCGCCTGGGTGAGATGCGCGCCGAGGTGGGCGTTTACAGCGAGAAAGACGCCGCCGCCGACTATGCCCGTTGGCTGATGCAACAATCCACCGACAACCTGCTCGAGCTGCGTTACACCGACCGCCGCCGCGTCCACAACTTAAAATACTACACCTGGGTGGAGCAGCAGGGCAAGGCCTACGAGGAAATTCTGGCGCAATGGTACCAACCGGACTATTGGACGAGGATCCAACAGCAGGTTGAACAGATCGACGAACTGATCGTGGACTTCAACCGGGAAGTTGGATTAGGCTGACCTGAACATACGCCCCGCAGCCGTTTTCCCGCTTCGCGACATGCCTCCTGCGAAGGTCGATAGCGAAGCCGCCGCGGGGTTTGGTATACTTTTGACAGCGATCATCATTTCATCAAAGGAGGCTCAACATGACGTTTCGTACCGAACGGAAGCGCGAAATCCTGCGTCGCCGTCACCGCAAAATAAAGGTGGCCAAGCTCAAGGCCAAACTGGAAGCGGCCAGCAGCAAGGCGGAGAAGGAAAAGATCATTGCCAAGCTTCGCCACCTTCGTCCTTTTGTGGACGTGCCAACCAACTAATCGAGTAGGGAGCGGCGGCTAACCGCTCCCTCTCACACCACCGGACATGCGGGTCCGCATCCGGCGGTTCACCAAGAGTAGCGCAGAAAGATTTGCGCTGGATTTTCTTCTGTCTCGTGCCGG
>JBJKRF010000014.1:0-19687 GCA_046704785.1 Anaerolineales bacterium
GCAGGAAAACGGCCTGATCTTCACCACTCGGATTGGCACTTTCGTGGACCAGTCGAAACTTTCAAGGGAATTCAAAAGCCTGCTCAAGAAGGCTGGTCTCCCGAACATCCGGTTCCACGACTTGCGCCATACCTCGATTTCCTTCCTCCTCGAAATAGGCACACCACTGAATACCGTGCAGCGCCGGGCTGGCCATTCAAAGGCCAGTGTTACCGCGGACGTGTACGGTCACGCAATGGCGGGGTCCCAAAACGAGGCGGCTGAAAGGATCGAGGACTTGGTAGCGCCAATTGCAGTAAAATTGCAGTAGTAAAAAACCTCTCCAGCCGACAAAGCTTATAACCCCCATATACAGGGTATAATTCGAGTAAGATACCCTGTATATTGGGGTAAAGGACTACATAGACACTATGGAATTACTGCGGGCCTGCTCATAATCTCTTGGTCGCTGGTTCGAATCCAGCCGGGCCCACCTATATACAGGGGTGCGAGAGCAAGGAATCCCCATATTTGGTGGAATTTTCCTCCAAAAATGTCCACATAGAATATACGTTCTATTTACATTTGCAGTAAAATTGCAGTAGTAAATGGGGCCCGTTCTATGGAATGAATGTCGCTTGTGCTTTGGGCGGCAGAAACCGAGAAGGTTTCTGCCGCCCTTTTCTGTTCTCTCATTTCAGAAAGGACAACGACATGAAAATCATCACCATCGCCAATCAAAAAGGCGGCGTGGGTAAAACCACCACCGCCGTCACGCTGGCGCACGGCCTGGCGATTATGGGGCAACGCACCTTGCTGGTGGACCTCGATCCACAGGGCCATGTAGCTTTTGCCCTGGGCGCTGAAAAAGCCCCCGGCTTATACCGGCTCATCGTGGATGAAGAACCCATCGAAAAAGTCGCCATCCCGGCCAGGGAAAACCTGGAGATCATCCCCGGCGACAAGCGCACCGAGAAAGCCAAGCGCACCGTCGTCATCTCCAACTTCCCCACCGAAATCCTCGGACGCATCTTCAAACACGCCGAATACGATGTCGTCATCTTCGACATGGCACCCTCACTGGACGTGCTGCACGTTTCCGCGCTGATGGCTTCGGACTGGGTCATCATCCCAACCAAGCTGGACGCGATGGCAGTGGACGGCGTCAACGAGGTGCTGCGCTCGATGGCCGAACTATTTTATTCCAAGGATATTGTTCTCTAGCATACAAAAAGTCATTTTGAAGTTTTTTTACTACTTCAAAATGACAATTCCTTAACTTTTCTCCGCTCCCACAAGGACACAGCCAATGGCCTTTTACTGTTTTTCCTTTTATCAATACCTTGAATCGAGCAATTACCAAGCGATTTTCAAAACCTAGTACGCTAGCAAAAAATTCGTCTTCCCCCCTTACATCATGACTCCATTGGCCGAAAGGCCATTTTCCTGTTTTCTCAAATATGCTCTGACTGATAAAAAAGGATATGACTGGGCCATCTAAATATTCCAAAATAGTTGTACCTTTCGGGTAAAGTGAAGCCAACTGGTACGGAAAAAAGAGGCAGGCAATACCTGTCTCGAAAATATGGCGATCACTTGTCCAGGGAATACGGCCTCCAATCTCTCGAACAACTGGCAGACCTTTAGGGTAATTATTAGGAAATTCAATCTCGATAAGAAAACGGTCAAAGCATATCCCTTCATGCTCAATTGGAAAACTACCGCTCAATAAAACAGCATTGTTTTCAATGCGAAAGTGAAGATTGGGATATTTTGAAGCAACTTCCAAGCGCATATCATCAAGCAATTTAGAATTAACTTTAAACCAAAGCCCTCGATATTTACTCATAAAGACCAAGGCTTTGTTGGTGTCCTTGTGGTGGACGCAATGCTTACTAGCCCATTTATTTTGTCTTTATCGTTGCTTTTATCAATAGCTCCAAAAACTGCTTCCCATCCAGAATTGTCTAGTTGTTGAAGTGTTGAAGCTGCAATTTGGCTGAGAATTTGACGTGCATTATCATCCAAAGCATCCGATAAGTCATTACCGGCAGGATTTGCAGGATCTTCCACATGAAGACTTTTATAATGATCTTTAAACTCTGTCCAAACGTGCTTTAATTGGTCAGCAAGCGAAGAATTCTTCTTCTCTTTGAGAAGCTCGATTACAAGCAACTCCAAGATAAAGTTTCTGAGTGTTATATGGTTGCGAAAACTCCATAACTTCATAAGACGAATGGCATCAATGACACCACTTTTCTTTACATGAGCAATATGCACATCCAAGTTTGTTTTCAGTCGCTCTTTTTCACCAGATGATCTGTAAAGAAAGGTGTCGCTTTTCTCATCATCCACAAACCGACCTGGCACAACATCAATATGGAAATCCACTTTATAGTTTTGGGGATTACGGTCTTTTAAGCGCAGAGCCGAACCTTTAGGTTCCACATAATAGTCTGAACTTAATGTATCGCGCACATTCTCATAAATTTCTTTCAACGTTTCTCCCGCTGATGTATCTTCATGGGGAAAGTAATTGATGATATCAAGATCATAGTTCTCTTTTATTAGCGTCCCTTTGGCCTTAGAACCAGCATATCTAATCGTAGGCGAAGAACCAAATTTTTCTCTTAGAATGGCCTCCACTGTTTTGCGATGCTCTTCTAAAGCTTTCAATTCTGGCCCATCGGGGTCAAGATTTTGTGATTTCAATACTTCGTTCAGGTATTCGTTGTCTGTCATTGTTCATTAATCCTTATGCAAAAAGTAAAACCATCATGTTTTTTATTGTTATTGTCATATACCCAAATTGTTGGATCAACTTTAGGCAACAACTCCCTGCCACATAAGACTGCTACTGGCGCTGGGATAGCAGGAAATAGGTGGATAGCCTTTAGGACACCGTGATCTTGTAAGATTTTGCGTAGAGAAGATTGGTATATCATCTTGAAATTGTCCAAATCTTGTCTTAAACGGAGGAATGTAGGATCAGGCACTTTGTTTTTTAGCGTAATTTCGTAAACGGAAAATCTTTCATCAATCTCCTTCGGCAGACTTTCACTATGAATTTGCCCACTTAAACTTAAAAGCAAGGCAACACATGATTTATCTTTGCCAGTTTTTCTAGTTTTGAATTCATACTCAATTGGTGAACCGGTTTCTTTCCAAATCCAGTTTTCGATCTCTCCCCGATGTCGTTGATATAAATCAGTCGGGATTTTATTGCTTAACTGGCTACCCAAATAAACTAATACAGGGATTGGACCCAACGCAAAAAGAGAAATATGCCGGGTGCGGTCAACATCCATGCCAGGTGCATATAATTGTTCTATCTCCCGTTTAATGGTTCGGGCGGCTACTTGGTAATAATTTGGGTCATTATCAGAAATGGCTGTAAGGTCAATCACACGTCCCCGCATATCACTAGGGTAACGAGGGGCGACTGCTTCGGTTACATGCTCAACAGGAATATCTACAGGTTGGCCGTTAATTCTTCCTTTTACTTGTAGGATGTACGTCTTTAAATCTGGGCTTAAACCTGTGAGATGTTTGATACGTTCTTCATGGTCTCGCTTGTGTTTTTTTAGAGTAGTGACTGTAAATTGTTCTTTGTTGTCATCAATTAACTTATGACAAGTAGGACACAAAAGCATCAAATTCTCAACAGCATTAATGTCATCTGGACGTGGGAAAGTATCACCTCGCGGGCCAGCTTCCTTGAACGCAACTATATGAGCTTCTTGGGCATAATTTCCCTTCGCTAGGGTTAATGGGTGTTCAATCAAGTAACGATTACATCCATTGAATTCACATCGTCCGCCAGAAACTACAAAGAGAAATAGTTGATTTTTGTACGGAATCTTTCTTGCATGATTGATTGGTGAATTAGTCATTTCAAATTTCCGATTGATTACTTCTGATTTCGTTCTGTATGTCGGACAAAATCATACCGCAATAACGTACAAAAGTCAATAGCGGACATTTTTATACCGATATATCGTTTTTTGTGTATAATAAAATCAAAATTTATTTTCAGATGGGATGTTCTTATGCCAGAAAACATGTCCAATCTTTCATTAGGTATTCGCCTTCGCCAGATGCGTGAAGATAAGGGTTGGAGCCTGAGCCAACTTGCCGAAACAGCAAAAATATCACGAAGCTATCTGGCTCAAATTGAATCGGGAGAAAGTATTCCTACCCAAGCAAAAATTATCCAGTTGGCAAATGCTTTTGGGGCTTTACCGAGTGAATTATTAGGAGAAACCCCAGAGAATATTAATATTCCGCAAAGCCTAAAAAACTTTGCTCAAGCCGCTAATCTAGGATCAGCTGACATACAGATGTTGGCAAGAATCGAGTATCGCGGAAATCGCCCAAATACCGAGGAAGAGTGGAAAGCTATTTATTCAGTTATAAAAGGTATGTTAGGGGAGTAAATTATTCGTGAATGCAAAAGTGACTTCCGCGAATTTGTTTCTTCAAAAAGTAGGTGACTCAGTTTCCTCAACTTTATTTCGAAACTATGCTCAATACTTGTTAGAAACGACTGAGATAAATGAACTCCCTATTTCGTTAGATAAAATCCGAAATAAACATGACCTGAATCGACATATTGCCCCCCTAGAGAAGAAAAGGCGAGGTTTTCTCTTGGGGAACTCAATTTTCATTAACAGCGATGATCTAAACAGCGTTCAACGTTTCACGGAAGCTCACGAAATGATGGAGACATTAGTTATTGAACTGCTTTCTGAGTCGCCATCTCGAATTAGACCCGAAGCCAGAATGACATTTAAAATTGATAAAGAAAATTGGTGCGAACAAGGCGCTGCGGAATTGTTGATGCCAAGCAATCTTTTCTTTCCGAAAATTACAGGGAAACACATAAGCTTGGATGAGGGAATGCGACTGGCGAAGTTATGCCAAACATCGCTCACTGCAACCATTAGACGTATGCTTGATTCAAATCTCTCGCCTTGTATGTTTGCAATATTGCGTGAAGGACATAAAAAAACACAGGTTGTGCCTTCAAAAACCGGTCAAGGTGTCTTGTGGGGAAGCCCATCAGATTGGGATCCCCCAACCGAGCTACGAGTCTGGAAACGTTGGAATTCTTCTCAAGTTACAGACTTTCTTTGTAAAAACGAATCTTTCTCACGAGACAGCATTGCTTACCAAACATTGGTATCTGGCAATGTAGGTCAAATTAATAAATCGCGTGATACTCTTGATCTGGAATATATCAAAGGTGAGTATTTGGTTGAGACCTTATTAGTCAACATCGAAAATACCCGGTCGGTTATGATACTTATTCATTTTTAGGGAGCCATTGCAATATATATTTCTTAAGAGATACACCGCATTCATCAACCGTGTTGCCGAATTAGCTCTTCTTGAAAAACATTATCGCTCAAACAAGGCGGAACGGATCGTTCTTTATGGCCGTTTCCGGGTTGGGAAAACTGAGCTGGTATCGCACATGAAAACTCCGCGTCCATTACTCAGTACGCTTTGTAAAAGTAATAGTCTGGACTATGATAGTCCAGACTATTATTTTGGGAGACAGCCATGTTTATTGGCCGGCAAGAAGAACTTAGTTTTCTAAACAATCTGCTCACGCGCAGCCGTCCCGGCCCTGCTCAGCTGGCATTGATGTTTGGCCGCTTGCGGGTGGGAAAATCCGAGCTGCTCCTGCAATGGGCAGCACAAAGCGGCTTGCCATACACCTACTGGGAAGTTGTCAAGGAAAGCGCAACCCTGCAACGTTCTCGTCTCATGGCGAAGCTGCTCAATATTCCCGCCCAGTCTGCGCCGGTGTCCCATTCCTGGTCGGAATTGTGGGATGCTGCCGCGCCCCTCCTGCGGGGAAAACGTTACATCCTGATCATTGATGAATTACCCTATGCGGTGGATGCAGATCCGGCAATGTTGTCGGCCCTGCAAAATGCCTGGGATCAGTATTTTCAAAAATCCGAGTTGGCAATTGTTTTATGTGGTTCGCATGTGCGGGTGATGGAAACATTGTTCTCCCGCCAATCACCGCTCTTTGGCCGTATGACCGGGCAGTGGCACCTCGAACCGCTGCCATTTTCCAGTCTGGCAGAGTTCTTTCCTAACTGGGATGCAGATGCCCGCGTGGCAGCTTACGCGATCTTGGGAGGCATCCCCGCTTATCTCAACTGGTTGGACCCTAAGCTGGACCTGATTGGCAATATTCGTCAGGTAATGCTCAATCCGGGGAGTATATTCCTAGCCGAGCCAGCCTTCCTGTTGTACGATGAAGTGCGTGAACCCAACAGCTACCTGGCAATCCTGAAGGCGCTGGGTGGTGGCGCGCATACCCTTACCGGGATCAGCGACCGGGCTTTTATCCCCACCAAGAGCGTCAATTTTTATCTCAACACCTTGCAGGAATTACGCCTGGTTGAACGCCGGCTGCCGGTGACTCAGCCCAAAGATCAGCGGGGAAGATCCAAAAGCGGACGTTATCATCTCAGCGACCCATATTTCCGCTTTTATTTCCAATTCCTGGAGCCATTTTTATCTTCATCGCCTTTTGATGTTGAGCAAGTGATCGAAGCTGTTCGGCGCAACCTGCGTAGTTTCGTGGGTGTCACTGCATTTGAAGAACTTGCCCGACGTTGGTTGTTCACCCAAAGCAAAGCGGGACAACTCCCCTTTGTGCCAGATGAAATTGGCAGTCATTGGAGTGGGCGCGTACAGGTGGATGCGGTAGCGCTGAACTGGAAGACCCACGATATTCTGCTGGGTGAATGTAAGTGGGGAGCCGGTCGGGTTGATCGGCAAGTAATTCGAGAATTAATTGAGCAGAAAACCCCATTGGTCTTGCGGGATTTGCCAAACTTTGGAGAAGGCTGGCAGGTGCATTATGCACTGTTTGCGCGCAATGGTTTTACCCCCGCAGCGGAGACCGAAATGCAAAAAGTTGCCGGGAAGCTGGTCACGTTGAAGGATATTGATCAAATTCTGGGACATCTGAAATAGTCTTGCCCCTGCATGGTAGCTTTTGTTGACATGTTCCTATACATTTCGACAAAAAAGTGTTAATAAGAATTGTCCATATTAACATTTTCACGCTCAAATGATGATATGAAGCCGAAAGATTTTCGTAATCCTGATACCGTTTTCTGGTGCTGATGACATACCAGGAATAAACACAAGGAACAAATCCAGATTATAATAATCTGGATTTGTTCCTTCAGGAGGCCGTCATGTTTATCAACCGAAAAGCTGAACTTGACCTGCTCTCTCAGATGTATGCCTCGGATCGAGCCGAGCTTTTTGTGTTGTACGGCCGGCGGCGTGTGGGGAAAACTGAACTCTTGCGAGCGTTCTGCGACGACAAACCCCATCTCTTTTTCATCGCTACCCTCGGAGCAGACCCGGAACAACTGACAACATTTTCACAGCAGATTTGGGGATTTACACACGATGAAACACCCGAAGGTTTTTCATTTCCATTCTGGGAAGCCGCCTTCCGCGCGCTGGCCGATTTACCGGGTCGCCCCATTGTTGTGCTGGATGAGTTTACCTATCTGATTACCGGCAACCGCGCAATCCCGTCCATTTTGCAAAAAGTCTGGGATGAGCGCCTGAAAAATACCAGGGTGATGCTGGTGCTTTGCGGCTCTTACATCGGCATGATGGAAACCGAAGTCCTGGGGTACCGCGCGCCCCTGTATGGACGTCGCACAAACAGCACCTTGCTCAATCCTTTGGATTTGCCCTCCGCCTCGTTGTTTTTCCCCGCTTATTCGGCGGACGAGAAATTCCTGGCGTGGGCGGTGCTCGGTGGTATGCCTTATTACCTGCAAATGTTCAGTGATCGGGAAGACCTGTTTACCAACATCCGTCGTCATATCCTGGATGCGCAGTCGGCAGAACTGTTCAACGAACCGCGTCTATTGTTGATGGAGGAACTTCGTGAGCCGCGCAATTACTTTTCAATTCTGCGGGCCGTTGCGCAGGGGAACACGCGGCTGAATGAGATTGCCCAGGCTTCGGGGGTGGGATCAGCCAACACCGTTTCGCGCTACCTTGATATTTTGCAGCAATTACGACTGGTGACGCGCCGTGTCCCTGCGACAGAGTCCCAGCCGGAGAAGAGCAAACGCGGGCTGTACCAGGTTGATGATCATTTCCTGCGTTTTTGGTTCCGCTATGTGCAGCCAAACCAGGGTTCTCTCGATTTGCGTTTGGCAGATGCAATCCTGGAGCAGCGCATACGTCCAGACCTGGACCACTTTGCTGCAGCAGCTTTTGAAGAAGCGGCGCGGACCTATGTGGCAAGGCTGGCGCACCAGGGACAGTTGGGCTTCATCCCTGAACGGGTCGGCAGTTGGTGGGGACGCGAGGCCGAGATTGACGTGCTGGCGATCAGCCGCAGCGAAAAGCAAGCGCTGGTGGGGGAATGCAAATGGTCTGTCAACTCTGTCGGCGTCAACATCCTGGCTGATCTTAAGGAAAAGGCGCAAGTCTTGCTACGGGAAGAGGAAATCGCTCAAATCCACTACATCCTGTTTTCGCGTTCCGGCTTCACATCCGCATTGGAACAACAGGCTCAGGATGAACATGTTCGGCTTGTTTCGGTTGACCAGTTGGTGGAAGTGTGACAGATTTGCAAAACAGTGGTCTCACTGATTTTGATTGGGAAATTGTTTTCTTAGAAAATATGAGCTAAAGCCTTGCGCCCTTTGTGAAACTTTGGTAATATTTTCGCACAACTGAATAACCTTGGCCAATTGGTCGCCAAATAGCACGTCTGTCTTTCAACTGTAGAAGCGACCACCCGCGCAATATCTTTGGGCTTCAAAGATCACCTGCGCCGGTGGTCGCTTTTTGCGTTAAGTCCCGTCAGGAAAATTTATTCTGGAGGTGTCCATGAAAAACAAGAAAGAGATCGTTATCAGCCCCACCCGTATCGTCACCGGACTGATTCTTTTCCTGGTCTTGGCGACGACCGGGTTTATCGTCGTGCCTCGGCTCCCTACCATCTTCGTACAAAAATCCGTCGGGATGAACGCCGAAGCCGCGGCCCGTGCCGGTGCGGAAGCATTCCTATCCGTGGACGGCCAGGCGGATAAAGATGCCTGGATTCAAAAGGTTTGCCAGGTTTCCACACCCGCCGGCTGTCAACTGGCAGAAAGGGTTTATGCCCCGATGGCCTGGCCGTCCATCCAGGCAAAAGGACTGCGTTTCTCTTGCAAGGCTGTTAGCGCATCGCAAGTTCAATTGGCCAAAACGGACGATGGCTTCCAGCTTTGGGAACTCAAAACCGTTTGCACCAACCTGGATACAGGCGAGACCAGCAGCTCAAACACCCAGGCACTTGTGTCCGGCAGCAGCGAAGCCGGCTGGAAATTCGAGCGCGTTCTCTTTGACGAGGAGGCACAAAAATGATCCCTCGCGCAAAACTCATTTCCCTGTTTATCGCCATCCTGGTGGCTTTCTCTTTGGTCATCCCCGTCCAGGCCCAAAACAGCCCGGATGGCGATAATCCCCCACCCAACACCACCAGTTGGGGAGAATTCTTCCAGTCGGACGGCACGCTCAAACCTGGTGTGATCGACGGCGGCGAAGTCAGCCAGCCGGCAGACTGGATGCCAAACCTTGGGCCTTGGGGCATTACCATGAATGCGACCTATCACGTCTACACCGCGCCGGATGGCTCCACCATGATGACCCCGACCGCCTCGACCTTGCTATTCATGGCAATTAATCCCGAGGGGTCAGGTTTGATCAATGACAATGGCGAGGTGGGTCTGGGTTCCGGATTTGCCATCCAGGGGCTGGGAAACCTGGTTGGCGGCAACACTACTCCTCAAGAGTTGATCAGCGGGATTGTGCAGGCGCTTAGCGGGAATGGCATCACTCAGGTGGATGCTGACAAGTTTGCCGATGCCATCATCAATGATCAAGGAAATGTCTGGGCATTCCTTGATCCTCGTGGAGACACATGGAATATTTTTCAGCAGCTTCTCACCACTTCGCTGACCGACCAAAACATCTATCTTTTGGCAATGCTGTACAACACCTGCAGTGACTCGCCGTACGGCTGCCCGCCAGAACTGTGCCAGGCCAACCCGGAGGCCTGTGGGTTTTCTCCGGTTCCCACGCCGGCTGTGACCCAAACCCCACCACCATCCTGTCCCGGCCCATCTGTCACTCAAGCACAGCCTTCACTTTCAATTGCCGGGCTTGATCCGGCATACCCGCTCGTCGTCGGACAGGATAAGGACAAACGTGGCGCGGACGTCAGGGCTTCGGTCAGCATCCCGCCGGTGATCTATACCTGGTACGAACCCATTTTCGAGACGGAAAATGTCTGCCGCGACGGTTCGGACGGGACGCCGGTCTGCAAGAAGGAGAAGACCTTCAAGGGCTGCGAAACACATCGCGAGGTCCTGCCCGAACAGATCACCAATTCGCGCGCAACGGCTACTCTCTCAGACGCCAGCCGCAACTGGATCGTCAATGATCTTGGTTCACAGTGGTACGGCGCGTATGTCCACAGCGCATCCTTCGACCTGAAACGCTATGGCTCACCCTCCACAGGCTGCAGCGGAACTTGCTCTTTCACCTTACTTGCCGCACGTGTCCCGTTTGCCGACCCGGGCGTCTTCAACCTGCTGGTCTCGGTCAACACCGCCGGCACTTTCTTCAACGGCAGGCTGATCACCAACCCGCGCGTGCTGAGCCAGAGCGGGACGATCAAGGTCTGGGTCATCCTGCCCACATTGATCGACGCCAGCACCAGCGGAATGCCCGAACCCTAGCCATGACCTTCGACCAGATCAACACTTTCATTCTCGACCTGCCCATCTACCTGGTCAACGGGTTGTTGTGGCTGATCTACGGCCTGGCCGGATCACTGGCTTCATTGGCCTGCGCCGGCGCAGCAACGGTGATGGCCCTGGTCGTGGACCGCGCCGTGCAGCATCTTTCGGCGTCGCGCCCACTGCGCCAGGGACGCGGGGAGAGTCTCCCAGTTGCCGGCACGGCCCAAATCCTGACGGGCGGTGTGCTGGCGCTTTGGCTTGGCGCGCAATGGAACATGGGCGCGCCCGTTCCCTGGATCGGCGCGGCCATGTGGCTGACAGGCCTGGTCGCGGTGCTGGTCTCGCCGGCGCAGCGCTTCAACCTGCTGTGGTTCGTCAAGTCGGGGATCGCGGTGTATGCCCTGGCAGTCATCGGCAGCCGGCTGTATCTCAACATGACCAGCGACGTTTCACCCGAAGCCTGGGCTTCGCTGGTCGGCACGGCTCAGGGCGCAGTCAACGTCGTCGCCAACACGCGCGGCAACGTCACCACCGTGATCATCTGGGCGCTGTGGCTGGTCATCCCGTTGGGCTATTTTTCGATGTTGGTCCAAAAGCTGTTTCTCAATCCTGTTTCGCTCACCAACCCACTCGCGTCCTACGCGGACATGCTCGCCATGCTGCGCGACCGCGGCGGGCGGTAGGCCGGTAAATCCGTCCCGGCATCCCTATTTTCAACGATACCGGGATCAATTTACTAACCTGCCCTGAAGGCTCGTTGGTACTGCATCTCAACCTTGGGTTGGCTTTACGAACGTCGGTCCTATTCCTAACGTCTGTTCACCCACTTGATGAACACCCTTTTTTCAACGTTGGCTTGCTTTCTCACAACGTCGGCTTTTTCGCACCTTATCAACCCAGCATTCAAACACACAACCAACCTTATTCGTGCGCCGCAACCGGCGTAATTTATTCACAAGGAGACCCATATGGCTGTCACTGACACATTGTTCGTCACCGAACTGGACGAAAAGACTGGCGAGTTTTTCTTCGACCAGCCCCCCGCTCTGTTTCCAATCGTCCTGGATGTGCGCTGCCCCGAATGCGGGGAATACCTGCGCCAGGGCCAACTGGACACCGAGCCGCCCGTCCCGTTCACTTTCTGCGCCGGCAACTGCGACTTGCGCCCCTATGCTTTCTGAGGAAGATTATGCATATTCTGGATGTCTTCCTGCGCTGGCTGATCCAGTCCGTCGTCATGGCGGTCTGGGGAGCACTTGCCCTGGCGTTCGTCGCTGTCCTGACCGGGAAAATCATCTCCTTCGTCTGGAGAAAGCTCCACCCCATCCGGGCCGTCGTCCACATCGAGAACCACGACGTGATCGAAGGGGAATGGGTCGAAGTTTGAACCCATTCCAGCCATGAGCAGGGAGATCGCAAGGTCCCCCTGCTTGTCTTTTTACACAGGAATTATTTCCACAGATTTTTTGTTTTTTCTGCGTGATCTGCGTCATCTGCGGATCACGCAAGCCCTGTTCCAGAATGGAGCCGAGATGATCCAAAGCATCCAAAACCTGATCCCCCGCTGGCTGCGCTTCGAGCAGCGCGCCAACCTGGCCCCGGACGACCTGCTCGTCCACGATAGCAACATCGTCTTCGACGGCGACCGCATGGATTACCTGTGGTTCCACGTCACCGAACGCGAAGCCGGCAAACAATGGACCGGCTACCGCGTTGTGCGCCTGCTGCATGTGCGCTTCATCCCGGTCGAGGTACGTTCGGACGCCGGGCTGCTGCAGAAGATGCGCTCGGTGCTGCGCGGCGCGAACGGAGCGGACGTCAACCTGGTCTACGTGGCCGCCGGCATCTTCGACGAGCCGGCCATCGGCATCGTGCAGTGCTACGGCGTTTCGTCCTTTGCCGAAAGCAGGGAAGCCGCCGTCCGGCAATCGCTGCGGGATGTGGCCGTCCTGGAAGCCGGGTTGAAAGGTGCATACCGCCAGATGCGCCTGGAGCCGCTCGGCATCCGTGTGGCGCAGTGGCTGTACAACGCGCTCGAACAGTTCCCGCACGCCATCGTGGCGGTGGGACATCCCGACCCGCGCGAGAACGCCCGCGAGAATAACCACAACAACCGCAACCCGCTGATTGATGCGGATATAACCGCGCAGAATATGTCCTTACAGCAGAACGAAATCCTGTACCGGGGTATGTCGTCGCTGGGCGAGGAGTTCCTGTTGATGGTGCTGGCCTACAGCGTGCCGGTGCGCACCATCGCCGCGATGCTGGCCGGGTTCGCCGAGGAAGTCTCGATCTGGGCCAGCCAGCAGACCGGCGTGCATTCGGCCTCGTTCGGTGTTTCGCTGCCGGCGCTGCTCTCCGGGGCGTTGGCCGAATCCGCATCCCAAAACTACGGCTACGGGACGGGCACGTCGCACTCGATTGGCCAGGCCCACACCGACGGGCAGGCGCAGTCCGAAGGCTCGGCACATACCATCGGCCAGTCCGAGACCAGCGGCTGGTCGCATTCGGCATCGCAGGGCGTGACCAGTTCGCAGGGGAAGACCGTCACCAACAGCACCGGACATGTGGACAGCGAAGCGCAAACATCCGGGCACAGCAGCGGCAGTTCGCACACGTCGTCGGTGGGCGGTGGGCATGTGGACAGTGAATCGCAAGGCTGGAATGCCGGCGCCAGCGCCAACGGCAAGGACATCCCGCTCGTGGGTGGGATTATGAGCGCGCTGGGGCTGGGCAATGTGAAACTCAATGCCGGCTACAACCAGGGTGTCTCCCAATCGGATATGAGCAGTTGGGGCCAGTCGGACACGAGTTCATCCATGTCGATGAGTTCAAATACCAGCGGTCACGCCGATTCGAGCGGGCACGCGGTGGGGAAGAGCAACTCGGTCTCGCACTCGGAAAGCCAGACGGACGGCGTCTTCGGCTCGGTGTCGCACTCGGTGGCCGACACCACCAGCCAGAGCAGCACCCTTTCGCAGGCGGATACCCAATCGTCGTCGGACACGAAATCTACCGGCGAGTCGCAGGGGCTGGGCATCGGACGTTCGGCCAGCAGCGGGCTGTCGGTCGGCATCGCGCCGTCCTTCTCCATCGGCGAGTCGGCCCAGTGGCAGAACGATCCGGCCATGCTGGTGACGCAGATCATGCGCACCCAGGAGAAACTGCTCAACATTGCCAGCATCGAAGGGGCGTTCCACACCGATGTGTACGCCCTGGCGCGCAGCGAGCGCGGGGTGCAGGCGCTGATGGGCTTGATCCCGGAGTCATTTCAAGGAACCGAAGATGTTGTCACCGGCGTGCAGTGCCGCGATCTGGCGGGCGAGGAGCAGGCCTACATCCGCCGGCACGCGGCGGTATTCACCCCGTCCACGCGCGCCGAGCGCATCCCCGGCGTGCTGACCGGCTACATGGACTCGACCCTGCTGACCATGCTCCAGGCGGCGGCCTACGTCGCGCCGGGCGTCTTCGAGCAGGGCGCGGCGCTGACCACCCAGGAGGAAACGCCCGGTTTCGCCTTCTACCCCGACATGCCCGGCGAACTGCTGCTGGGACGCCAGTATTCAGTCGAGACCGGCAAAGTGACGGACGCGCAGCTCAAGCTCTCGGCTGAACGGCACTTTCACACGGCCTTTGTGGGCGATTCGGGTTTTGGCAAGTCGGTGGCCGCCGAGCGCCTGGCCTACGAAGTGCTGACCAAGCTGCACCATCGCGTCATCGTGCTGGACTTCGGCCAGGGCTGGCGGCGGGCCTTGCGCTGGCCGGGCAGCAAAGGCCGCGTGGACATCCGCCAGTTGTATCCCGGTGCGCAGCGTCCCCTGCGCTGGAACTTCCTGCAAGTGCCGCGGCGGATCGAGGCCGCCCGCTACCGCACGCTGGTCTGTGAGCTGTTCGCCAACGCCGGGCGGATGGGGCCGCGCCAGTTGGGCTTCCTGCGCCGGGCGCTGACGGAAGTCTACACCCAGGCCGGTGCCCTGTTCAACAACCTGGACGCGATCCTGGACCCGCTGCTGCGCGCGCAGGTCGAAAGTGTGCAGGACGGCGAAGCAACTGTGATCGGCGCGCCCGTTGGGAAAAGCGTGCTCTCGCTCAGCCCTGCCCAGCAGCAGGCGCTGTCCGTGTTCCGCAGTCAGAAGGTCAGCGTCAGCGCGTGGATCAGGACGCTGCGCAATTATTACGGCACGGCGGTGAAGAAGAATGACCAGGCCGGGCGCACCTCGCTGGAGGGTGTGCTCTTGCGCCTGGAACAGTTCGACGACGGCCAGATGCTGCGCCAGTATGGGCCGGGGCCGGACAGCCTGTCCATCGAAGACCTGGGGCTGCTTGGGCCATCTCACGACCCTTGGGGTGTGGCGGTGGTTGAGGGCGGCGCGGAGATGGACGAGTTCTCCAAGGCCGCGCTGTTCAGCCTGCTGGCGAACGTGCTCTATGCGGACGCGGTCGTCCGCCGGCGCGAGAGCCTGGCCGGCGGGAAGTTCCCCATCATGGACATCTTCTTCGAGGAAGCGAATAAGGTTTTATCGGGTGTGGCCGGCGGCGCAGCCTCCGACAACGACGCCAACATCGCGGCGGCCGGTTCGGTGGCGGCCATCTGGGAGAGCATGTGGCGCGACGGGCGCAAGTACGGCGTCTTCCTGCACCTGATGGCGCAGACGGTTTCCGCGCTGCCCAAGGGCATCTTCTCGTCCTGCGCCAACCTGTTCCTGTTCCAAACCAAAGATGCGACCGACCGCGATATGGTCCTGCCGCATCTGGGCAAATCTGAGAAGGGACTGGTGAACACAGAATACAAGCGCTACCTGGCGCGCATCCCGAAGACCTACGCGATTACCAAACTGGGCTACAGCACGGATGTGTTCGATCTGGAGCCGGTGTTGATCCAGCCGGCGTACATTCAGTGCGCGGAGCCGTCCGATGATGAGATTGTGCGGGCGTTGAGAGAGATCGGGAATTGATCTGACCTAAGATTATTCCCCCAAAAGACGCGGCTGGCGTCCTTCGTCGAGATCGCTTTCCCATTTGAGCTTGCCGGGCAAGCTGCGCGCGTCGGCTTGTTCATGCAACTGTATGGCTTCCAGCAGCGCTTCGCGCGAAACTTTGCCCTGATAGCCCGCGATGATCTCGTCCATCGTTTCGCCTGCGGCCAGACGGTCAAGCGCGCCGCCGACCTCGATGCGCGTGTATTTGAACGTGGGACGCCCGCTGCAGACCCCCGGCGCGCGCACGATGTATTTCCCAAGCGGGGTGTATCGGTAGGGTCGATTGTCCATTGTTTCGGTGATGAACTCGCTCATTGTGCCTCTCTTTCGCCGCTTTCATTATAAGAATAGCGCCGACTTTCGGCAAGCCGTCGCGTTGATTACATTCGGCTTACAAACGCGGCCCGTAACGAGCGCCGTGCTATATAATTAACCCAGATAGGGGATGCAATGCCCTGCGCGCCCAATGAGTGAACCTTTTTCATAACTCACAGGGGAAAACCGGGGAATGTCTGCCGTGTTGCGCCGGGGATGAATGTACGACGAGGAAAGGAGGCGCGTATCGAGGAACCCATTCAGGACAGTTCAGGATGAAGCCGCCCCAACGGGCGGCGCGAAGCGCGCAAGGGAGGCGTCCCTTGTGGCTTTGATTGGAAGCCGATGGGAGCTTGATGGGAGCTCGATGGCTCCTCGATGGTTCCTACACTTGAACCCATCCAGACCTGGCAGTCTATCGGGGAAACGGATTTGAGCGTTAAAACCATGCGTCGTGTGACGCGAAAACAGAACGGTTCTCGGCGAGAACGCCCGTTGGCGTGTTCCAACGCGCCTGATGGATTTTCCGACAGCCTGCCAGATGCATAATGAAAGGAGAATGCAATGGCGCGTATTGTTTTGAACCCTGCTATCCAGGTGATCAGCGGCAATGTGGCCGGGTTTGTCTATCGCCAACAGGCCGATGGTTCGGTGGTGTTGGCGCGGCAGGCCCTGCCGGACCCCCGACCGCGAACCGACCCCGGCCCAGGCCGAGCAGATGCAAAAGTTCAAGGAGGCCTCGGCACGTTACCGACGCCTGTTGGAAGATGAAGGGGTGGAGGCGGCCTATAAGAAGCTGCTGGCCGAACGCGGCCCGACCGGGCGGCTGCGGGCCTTGGTGATGGGCGATATTTTGGGCTCGCCCAAGATCAGCACGCTTGACCTTTCGGCCTATCACGGAGCGGTTGGGGATACTCTGCGGGTGCTGGCCGAGGATAGCGTGGGCGTCTCGCAGTTGAAGCTGCGCATCCTGGACGCGACCGCCGGGCAGGAGGTGGAAAACGCCGAGAAGGACCTGGGCGACCAGGTCTCCGGCGCGGTGGAGTGGATCTACACGGCCACCGTTGCCCTGCCCGCCGACCACGCCGCCCAGGTGGAAGTGACGGCCTACGACCTGGCCGGCAACGAGATCAAGGCCAGCGAGGATATGTCTGCATAAGGCGGTTGAACCGCTGATTGCCAAACGACAGCCACCCCGGTTTGAGGTGGCTGTCTGATTTTTGATTTGAAGATGGGATACTTGTCACAATTTCTTGGCGGGCGCATGATGTGTTTGCTGAGCGGGGAGTATTGACCCGGCAGAAATCAGGTTTTCTTGTATACTTGCCTTACATTGTTTAAGTGAAATTCCACATCCAACTGGGAAATTCTCATGCACACCTTAACCGAAGAACAACGCCAACATATCATTGCCTTGCTCGAAAACGGCGAAAATTTACCTGCCGAATTCAAATACCTGCTCTTCCCCACAGAAAAACAAGAGTATGAATTGGTATACGCAGGCAAGGAACGCGAAGAAGATATTTTGGCCGAAACAATGGCTGTGCCTTTGCAACCAATCCGTTCATTTGGCGGGAATGGAGTCAGTTGGTACAACAAACTTATTTTAGGGGACAACTTACAGGCAATGAAAACGCTTTTGCAGATGAAGGAAAAGGGGAAATTAGTAAATTCGGATGGGTCTCCAGGTATCAGGTTGATTTATATAGATCCTCCATTTGCAACCAAGCAAGATTTTAGAGGAAATCAAGAAGAAAAAGCATACCAAGACAAAGTGATAGGCGCTCAGTTTTTAGAGTTCTTACGAAAGCGTCTTGTTTTGATGAAAGAATTACTTTCTGCTGATGGGTCAATTTATATTCACATGGATTGGCGAAAAATCCACTATATAAAAGGGCTTGCTGATGAAATTTTTGGGGAAAGCCGATTTCGCAACGAGGTTATTTGGAAGCGAACATCTGCCCATAGCGACTCAAACACTTATGGCAATGTCCATGACATATTGCTCTTTTACACAAAATCAGATAACTTGGTTTTCAATCCTCAGTACAAAGACTATACAGATATATACATTGCTGAGCGATATAAACACATTGACAAAGATGGCAGGCGTTTTGCAGATGGTGATTTGATAGGGACTGGGCTTAAAGGCGGAGGCTATATTTATGAGTGGAAAGGTATAACAAAGAATTGGCGCTGTCCAATAGAAACAATGCAACAATACGAAAGAGAAGACAAACTTTATTACACCAAGAATGGTATTGCACGATTAAAGCGTTATCTTGATACAGTTCCAGGAAAGCCAACTATTGATATGTGGTTAGATATTTTCCCGGTAAACTCTCAAGCGGCAGAAAGGGTAGATTATCCTACTCAAAAACCTGAGTCTCTTCTAAACTTGGTTATTGCATCGTCATCAAACCCTGGCGATCTTGTGCTTGATGCCTTCGCGGGCTCAGGCACAACACTTGCGGTTGCAGAAAAACTAGGACGTCGTTGGATAGGGATAGATTGCGGAAAGTTAGCAATTTACACCATTCAAAAGCGAATGCTGCATCTCAAGAGCGAGATTGGCAATAAAGGCAAACCTCATAAAATCAAGCCATTTACACTCTTTAGCGCCGGGCTATATGATTTCTCGTATCTACGCAGCTTGCCCTGGGAAGGCTGGCGCTCTTACGCGCTGAACATCTTCCAATGCAAGGATGCTCCTCACAAAGTCGGCGGTGTCAAGTTGGATGGCACACGCGGGGGTGATGATGTGTTGGTGTTCAATCATCGCTTGGGCGGCGGCGTCATCCTCGATTACGGTTTCATTGATGATTTGCATTCTCAGCTGGGCAGTCGCGTAGGTTCACGCTTTTTTATCATTGCTCCTGCGTCAAGCGTGGGCTTCCTCGAAGATTATGTTGAAAAGGGACGCACCCGTTACTACATTTTGCGCATCCCTTATTCGATCATCAACGAATTACACAGCCGCGATTTCTCTGCTTTGCTCCAACCGGTGGATGAAACAGAAGTAAATGCCACAGTCGAAGCCGTTGGCTTTGATTTCATGCGCCAGCCCAAAGTAAACTGCGAATATTTCATCGCTGAACCCGAAGGTGAATTATTCAAGAATGCAGTTATCAAAATCCTTACTTTTCAGAGCCAGGCAATGGCAAAAGGAGCCAGCCAAAAAGGAAACCTGGAAACACTCTCAATGGTCTTGGTAGATTATGATTATCCTTACGACCCAAATCGCAAAGGCCAGCAGGCTGCACTTCCTTTCGAGGTGGATGCTGTTTTCTATGCTAATGAGATTCAGAACGCTGGTTGGGAGGTGCGCCTGCCGCTCAATTCTTTTGGCAAATGCGTTATGCTGATCTATGTGGATATTTATGGGAATGAGTACGTCGAAGTAAAAGTTATCAGCGACTTTGGCGTTCCAGAACAGTAGGGAAAAACCATGTCTGACCAGCAACGCTATCGAAATGAAGACTTGGTTCTAACTTTAGTTTTCGCTAAGTCGTTCTGGTAAAAAAGATGGTAATGGGTTCAAAACGTGATAATCTTGTTTTTGCGAAAACAGATTTCACAGGAGCCCATTACCGTGATAAATAATACCATAGCAACCTT
>JBJKRF010000015.1:0-38895 GCA_046704785.1 Anaerolineales bacterium
ATCACCAAATTGGGTTCCCAGGTATTATTCGCTGTGTTAAGCTTTTACAAAACCGATTTCCCTACCGCTTTTCAGGCTCTATCATGATTTGCGCGTTCAATGCAAATGTTGTTCTGTAATACTATACTGTGCATAGTAAGAAGCTCCCCCCTTCTGCCGGAGAGTATGTTCCTGGTCAAATGGATAGGAGCAAATACCCGCCTGGAGCACAGAGTGCAGCGAACAAATTCCCAGCCCTGAAAACATAAACCCCACTTGCGTGGGGCTTCATTCATGCAAAATGTGCGCGGCCCGTGCGCCGCACACATCCTGTCAGCATCCCATTTGATTACCACAGAGGAGAATATGAGTCGTCCCTAAAGGACTCATATGAAGCGTAAATTTTACCCCGCTATTCAAAAATCCATTTATCGACTTCGCGCGCCCAGTCGACAAGTTCCTCTTTCTTGAACCACAGAGCCGCCTCGCTCTCACCGTTTTCCGGCGAATCCGAGGCGTGTGTGATGTTGCGTCCAACTTCCAGGGCAAAGTCGTGCCGGACGGTGCCAGGCGCGGCCTCCCACGGACGCGTCGCGCCCATCGTCTGACGAATGGCGGCTACAGCGTTCGGTCCTTCCCAAACCATCGCCATTACGGGTGCAGACGTAATGTAGGCGATCAGGCCATCATAAAAAGGTTTGCCTTTATGCACGGCATAATGGGCCTCGGCCAGTTCCTTACTGACTTGCATGAACTTCGCTGCAACCAAGCGCAAGCCACGCCGTTCGAGACGCGAAATGACTTCACCGACCAAGGCGCGTTGCACGCCATCCGGTTTTACGAGCACAAGAGAACGTTCCACAAAAGCCTCCATACAAAAAAATCACTCGGAGCTTTACTCCGAGTGAGAAATTCTACCACAGGTAGCCATCCCTTCAGCACGAAAACGACGGTTCTCTAGGTTTTCTGTAACGAAGAATAGATATGGGGACATCTCGCTTTAGCGCAGCAATTCTTCCGCCTTAGTATAAGAGTCCAGGGCCTCCTGCAAGCGATTGGCACGCGTGTAGGCGTCACCCAACGTCTGCCAGACAACGACATCCACCGGATGGCGATAGGTGGCCTCCTGCAAATCATAGATCGCTTCCTCGAGCAATTTTCCCTTTTTGATCAACTTAGCATACTGCGCCATAGCTTCATCCAGGGCACCGCCGCCAAGCAACTCACGAGCCTTATACAGCACCGGCCCATCCTTATCATCCAGCACTGCCGTTTGACGGACGGCCGGATTCACCGACGCCCGCTGCCCTGTAGCTGCTGGAGGAGCCGCAGGAATCGGCTCTGGCTGCTCGGAGGCCGGTTCTGGAGCGGCGGGAGGCGTCGGCTCATCAAGCGGCACCAATTCGGTTTCGTCCGAAGGGGGAGGTGTTTCCGGGACAGAGGCAGAAGTCGCGGCTGCCGGTGTTGGCGGAGTCGATGGGGGTTGTGTCGATGGAACCGCAGCGTCTGCTGGCACCCAATTGGAAACTTCCGAGGGCTGCGGAGGCTGTTCATCTGCCGACCGGTCTTTCAGCCAATCGGGCAGTTCATCAGAGGCCACATCCTGCTGCGAAACAGGCGTATTGGTTTTTTGCAGCCATTCTGGGATACTTTCTTCCTGCGTGCGGGCCTGCGCTGGTGCCGACTCTGCCGGCGCGGCTGGAACGGGAGGCGTTGACGGAGCTGGCGGCTCCGGCGCCTGAGGCGGCGTTTCAGTTGCAGGCTGATCCCACGGCATGGTCGGCAACGACTCATTCTGCGCCGAATCCTGTTCTTCCCACGGCATCGTCCCGCCAGATTCCTGGTCAGACGTTCGTAACCCGGCCAACCAATCGTCTTCTGTAGCCAACGGCTTCGCAGGTTCCTGTTTTTCCTGCGCCGGAATTTGCCCAGTACTCGAATCGGCTTGCGGCGCTTCATTTTGGTCAGATACCAGACTCTTCAACCACGCATCGGTATCATCAGACTCCGAGGCTGGCGGTGTGGATTGGGTCGGCGACTCCTGTGCATTTGACATTTGATCCGTCAAGCCGGGTTGCTGCTCCGCCTGCACAGCAGGCTTTTCTTCGGGCTTTGCGTTCTGCCCGGCGGCCAGACCATCCAGCCACTTCAAGGTATCGTCTTGCTCCGGTTCTTTCGTTTCAGGAGTAGAAGCAGGTGCAGGTACTGGCGCCGTTGTCGGCGGCTTCTGCACTTGGTCGACCCACTCCGGTGCCTGTTCTTTACGCTCATTGGGATTGGTAATCAGTTCTTCCGCCTTAGCGCCCTGCTTCTGTGCCAGACTCTCCAGCCACTTCATGGCGTCGTCCTGCTCCATCTCAGTCGTCCCAGGCTCGGAGATCAACGGCGAAAGTTCACCGCTCACCGGTTCGGCATCCACTTCGGCGGGTGGCTCCGGAGCGGATGCCGCCGGTGCTTTGGGTTGAGGGACGGCAGGCGCAGCAGGCGCAACAGGTGTGCCTGCAACAGGTACATCCGGCGTATCCTGCACTTTATTCACCCAATCGGGGAGTTGTTCCTTGCGCTCATCGGGATTGGTAATCAATTCTTCCGCTTTGGCGCCCTGCTTCTGGGCCAGGCTCTCCAGCCACTTCATGGCGTCGTCCTGCTCCACTTCACTAGTCCCGGGCCCGGAGATCAACGGCGAAAGCGGAGGAATCTCTTCATCTTCGTCAGAAACCGCGTGGGAAGCCTGCGGCGGCGTTTGCGAAGCCGCAGGCGCGGGGGCGACTTGCTGACTTGCTGGAGGCGGTGGAGGCGTCTGCGGCGCAGGAGCTGGCTGCGACGGGGCCTGTTGTCCCTGAGAGGGTTGTGAGGCCGTCGGCGCGGGAGGCGTCTGCGGCGGAGTCGGGGGCGTTTGCGAAGCCGCAGGCGTAGATTCGCCCGCAGCAGGGGTCTCGCCTGCCAGTCCACGTAACCAATCCAATTCCGCTCCCTGGGCGTCCGTTGAAGCAGGTGTTGAAGGGGCTTGCGTTTGGTTTGGCGTGGGCGTCTGTTCTTGCAGCCAATCTGGCAAATTTGTGTCCTGCGCAGCAGGTTGTGGCTCTGGTTGCGCCGCGGGCTGCTGCGGGGCGGAGCCGATATCTTTCAACCAGTCAGGAAGGTCCTCACCGCCTTGTTCAGAAGGTTGAGGGGGTTGATCGTTGGGAGTTGACATAACTTCTCCTGTTTCCGCTGGTTGTGGATTTTCTTGCGTTGGCGATGGTGGTTCTTTACCTGTTACGGTTGGGCTGGCTTCCGCTGGTTTGGCAGCTTGCAGTTCAGGCTTGGCTGACGCGTTCGTCCCTGCTTCAGGCTGTGCGGTTTCTTCTGAAGCCTGCCCAGTGCCCAGCCCGGCCAGCCAGTCAAGATCTTCCTGTGCCACAGGCGCATCGGGTGTTGTTTCCTTCTCTTCTTGTGGCTGAGAGGCCGCACCGGGAGGCGCCATGGCCTTCAACCAATCGGGGATTTCCGCAGCTGCCAATTCGGGCGCGGACTCGTCGTCAGCCGGCGAGGTCTCATCGGCGGTCTCAACCGGCCCTTCCTGCGCCTCGCCGCTGGAAGGTTCCCAGCCCGCTTCCTTCATCCAGTCTGGAATGTTGGCGTCTGAGTTTGTGGCCGCAACGCTACTTGCAGGCTGTTCGGGCGCATCCAGGCTCATGGGAGAAGAGGCATCCCATTCAAGGCGTTCAATACCAACAGCATTATCCGGCACATTGGCAACTTCAAAAATGGAGCCACTGACAAACGCTGCGTATGGGTCCAACGCCTGAACACGCTTGCGATAGACATCGACGCTCTGCGCCAGGCTGGTGCCGGGCAAAACCTCGACGAGAATACGGTTGCCATCCAGGCAATAGGGATACTGCTTGAGCAGGTCTGTACAAACATCAACCGCTTCCACCTTTTGCCCGCCCTGATAATAGGCGCGCGCCAAAAGGACTTTCATATCATTACGCGTGGCATCTTCTGCCAAAACTGCTTTGATCTCAGCCACGGCTTGCTGGTACTGCCCGCCCTTGACATACATCTGGGCCAGCGCCCCACGCGTCAACCGGATTTTGGGTGGTTCGAGTCCATCGCGACGGCCATACAGACGGCGTAATTCCTCCTGTACACCCGCGTTGGACGGGTTGATCTCAAAAGCACGCTCCATGTGCCAGATGCCCGCATCCAAATCTTTTTGTTCATCACGAATAATACTCATTCCCAAATGCGAGACGAAATCATCGGGAACAGCCAACAAAACGCGCTGGAAGATGTCTTCGGCATCTGGATAGCGGTGCGATTCAAGGTAAGCCTTGCCTAATAATCGATACGGCTCCAAATATTTCGAGTAAGTCTTCAAAATGTACTGACAATGAGCAATCGCCTCGTCCAGGTGTCCCTGGTCGATCATCGTTTCGATTTCTCGATTGTAGACACGTAAAGCCACTTTGGTCATCAGCTACTCCGTCGTTTAAGTATGCAACAATCCACCGGAGAATGCAAGTTGTTCAGTCATAGAACAAAGGTAGGGGGGGCACGGGCGCCTCGCTGAACTGGTGGGCCGCCAACACACGCTTTTGTGCCTGCCGCAATCGTGTGCGATCGTTTGCATGAACCACAAAGAGCGTTTCGCCAGCCTGCACCTGGTCGCCTACTTTGTGCAAAATCTCAAGACCTACGGCATGGTCGATGGGGTCGCCTTTATGCGTACGGCCAGCGCCCAACATCACCGAGGCTTCACCGATCATCTGCGCATTGACCTGGGAAAGGGAACCGCTGCACGGCGCCGGGACGCTTTCGACGAAACAGGCCTTTTCCATTTTTTCAGGATGATCCACATAGGACACATCCCCCCCTTGCGCAATCACCAGTTGACGAAACTTCTCGAACGCCGAACCGCTTTCCAACACCCCTTCCACCAACTTGCGCCCAGCCTCCAGATTTTCGGCGCGCCCCCCAAGCACGAGCAAACGCGCACCGGCATGCAAGCAATGCGCACGAAAATCCGCAGGACCTCCACCATGAAGCACGTCGAGGGCCTCCTTTACTTCCAAAGCATTGCCAACCGCTATGCCGAGCGGCTGGTTCATATCAGAAAGCAGGAACTCTGCCTTTCGCCCAACCTGCTCGCCAATAGAAACCATCAAACCGGCGAGCGCACGCGCATCGACGAGATTGCGCATGAAGGCGCCCAGACCAACCTTGACATCCAACAGAATCGCCTGCGCCCCAGACGCAATTTTCTTGCTCATAATAGACGAGGCAATCAAGGGAATGGATCGTACCGTCCCGGTTACATCGCGCAAGGCGTACAATTTTCCGTCCGCAGGCGCCAAGTCCGCAGATTGGCCCGTGAGCACAATGCCAATTTCTTTAAGTTGCTGTTTGAATTCGTCGGTGCTGAGGTCGACACGATACCCCGGGATCGACTCGATCTTGTCGAGCGTGCCGCCGCTGAAGCCCAAGCCCCGCCCCGACATTTTTCCACATGGCAGGGTACAGGCTGCAACGATGGGCAACACAGTGAGCGAGGTCTTATCGCCGACGCCACCTGTTGAATGTTTGTCTACGGCAACATCCACTACATCTGAAAGATCGAGCGTCTTGCCGGAATACGCCATCGCCAACGTCAGGTCGGTTGTCTCGCGGGCAGTCATCCCATTGAGCACTACGGCCATCGCCCAGGACGCAGCCTGATAGTCCGGAATCTCGCCCCGGGTAAAATTTTCAACGAAAAAATCGATTTCTTCCTTGGTTAGTTCGCCTTTATCGCGTTTTTTGATGATGAGATCCACGGCGCGCATCGGATTACTCCTGAACTCGTATTCTATTTTATCTTAAAAACAGAAAATCGCATGCCGGGGACATTACACTATACATGCAAAAGCGGCCAAATTCCGCGGTAAGAACGTTCCCAAAGTCGCGGACAGCCCGTCAAAATACCCTTATAAAGCAAAACTGAGATAAACCGGGGTTTGTCTCAGTAAAATCAGCGTCATGACTTGTCCAGTTTTGGGCCATCCGGCGTATCCTGAACCGTCCAGCCCAGCGCCGCAATCTTATGACGCAACTCATCGGCAGTCCCCCAGTCCTTGCGTTCACGGGCGGCCTGGCGTTGTTCCGATAGTTTCACCACCTTCTCTGGTGGCTGGTTGTTCAGCGCTTCCAAGGGGGGCGTCGAATAGACGGCCTGCCACACGTCGGGGGCAATCCCCGCGTCGAGCGGCTCAGGTGGCGTCATGGGCCCAAGTTTGCTCATCGAAAAAGACGAACCGGTTGGAAAAATCTCCGGGGTGGACTCGCGCACCAACGAAACGGAACTGACCCCCATCACGCGACACTCGTGCGCCTCGAAGTCCAGAATCAAGCCGGTATGTTCGTCCAGGCCGATCGTGGTATGGCCGGCGGGGAGTTGGGCGCTCCAGATTGCGAAGCGATCCAAGCCCAGGAAACAGCGGCTGGTGTCCACATCGGAACCGCCCTCGGCGTTGTTCCAGTGCGGGACGAAAGAAAGCGGCGTGCCAAAGTCGGCGAAGAAGTTCAGGCCGGGGACGGTATGAACGTCCATGCCAACCTTGTAAATCTCATAGACGGGCACGCCAATCTGCCCGACGGCAATTGTCGCCGCACTGGCGAAGACCAGCGTAGCGCCCATACGATGCCGGGCGCGTATCATGTCCCAGGCGCGCGTATCTTTGAGTTGGCGGACGGCGTAGGTTGGGCTGCCGGGCCCCATGAAAATCAGGTTGGCATGCAACAGAGGCGCGGTAATTTCCGGGTCGTCGGGACTAAAGGCTGTACCCTTTTTCCGGGCCGGGATGACGTCCACTTGCGGGTGATAGTTTTGCAGGCGGGTTTTGAAGAAATCGGCTACGCGTCCGGCCACCTGATCGGAATTCAGTTCAAACCCTGCCGGCGTCTCCATTATAGCGATACGCAGAGGGTCAGAAATCTGTTGGGCCAGGGTTTCGAAAATGCGCCCACCGGCCAACGAAGTCTCGCCGGAGCCCATGAAGGCAATCAGGCCAATGGTCATTGTATGTACTCCTTTATTTTCGTCACAAACGCCAGGACTAAAAATCGTTTCTGACTCCCGGGACATCTCTTGTGCCGCAACAACCTTGCGCCTTCATGAAGTTGCGGTACTTGATTGGTAAGTTTGGCTACCCAATCGTTACAACGACTTTTCTTCGATCAATCTCCTGGCAATGCGCCAGACCTGGTCGAACATGGCGACCGTCAGTTTCCCGGTTTGCGTATTCTGGCGGCTGGGGTGGTAGGAAACCACCAGCCAAGGCCCATCCTCGAAACGATAGGCGGCGGCGTGGGCAAATTTCCAGGCGGGTTTGCGTGAGGCATAGATGCGCAGCAACCTGTTGAAAGCGACACGGCCTAATGCAACCAGCACGCCTGGCCGAATCAGGGCCAATTCGCGTTCCAAATAAGGCTGGCAGGTATCCAGTTCCAGCGGCGTCGGTTTATTGCCCGGCGGCGCACAACGCCCAGCGGCGCTGATGTACAGGTCGCTCAGGCGTAAGCCGTCGTCGCGGGTGGTCGAATCGGGGCGGTTGGCGAATCCCGCGCGGAACAAGGCCGGGTACAGGAAATCGCCCGACGCGTCTCCGGTGAACATGCGTCCGGTGCGGTTCGATCCATGCGCTCCCGGCGCCAATCCAACGACGAACACGCGGGCATGCGCGTCACCAAAGCCGGGAACGGGTTTGCCCCAATAATCCCAATTCTGGTAGGCGCGCCGCTTGACGCTTGCCACCTCTTCGCGCCATGACACCAGACGAGGGCATCGGCGGCAAGCGATCAGTTCTTCATTGAGAGAATCCAGAGAATCTGTCATGAGTATTCCACCAATTGGGGGTTTTCTTCGCAGTTAAAATTCAGTAAACTAGACGGGAAAGTCTGATACTTCTTACGGTTTTATCGGCTCCATAAGAACCGAAGATTTACACCATACACAGGAGAACTTATGAAACCTTTACGGAAGAATCTAGCCATCGCCATCGACGGTGGAGGCCTGCGCGGAATTATTATCGCGCGCGCCCTGCTCATGCTGGAAAAAGAATTGGGGCAACCCATCTCCAAGCTCGCCCGCCTGCTGGCAGGCACCTCGACCGGATCGGTGATCGCCAGCTCTATCGCCGTTGGCCTGAATGCGGAAGAGATTCATACGTTGTATTTGAGTCTGGCAAGCCAGATTTTCAAAAAATCCTGGCGGACGGCGCCCGTGATCGGGCTATTCGCCAATTACCAGTACGATCCGGCCTCCTTACGCCAGGCCTTGAGCGGAAAGTTAGGTGATGGCACTCTGGGCGATTTCTGGAAAACCGATCCCAAAACCGACCTGGTGATCACCACCTATGACCTGGTTCAAAACCGGCCTCGCTTTTTAAAGCCGTGGAAAAGCGAATTCAAAGATTGGCCGCTGATCAAGGCGGTGCTGGCCTCATCCGCTGCGCCGACGTATTTTCCGCCCGTAGACGGGCGCTACACCGACGGCGGTGTGGGCTCCTACAACAATCCGTGCTACCTGGCTGCCTTCGAGGCCCAGTTCTGCCTGGGCTGGGACCCCGCCGAGACGACGCTCATCAGCCTGGGCGCCGGACGACCCCTGTCCAACATCCATAGCGGTGAGCCAAATCGATGGCATCTCTGGAACTGGCTCGATCCGCTGCTCAACTCTTTTATCGACGGCGCAAACGATCAACAGGTCAACGTGGTCGACTCGCTGTTTCCCAAGTTGGACTTCCGGCGCTTTCAGGTGGACTTGCGCGAGGTCGTTGGCATCGACGATCCGACAAAAATCCCTGTGCTGGAAGATTACGGCGACGAAATGGGAGATATGATCCTGAACGACCGCTACGACCGCGCCCAGGGCATTACGCCCGAACGCCCACACGATCATTAAGCCCGCCAGCGTCCATCCCTGTTTTTCAAAAAATATGGGGATGGGATTCAGAAATCGAATCCCATCCCCATACGCTTGTCAACAGCTTGCCAACAAGGCTTATTTCGCCTTTTGTTTGGCGGCCAAATAAGCCTTGTATAGGTCCGGCAGTTTCGCCCCGGGGTCGCCCTGATAGAAGGCATCTGCAGAAAGATCGATCTTCGAGTAGGCCGGCGCCGGCTTGACCGTTGGTTGGGTAGCTGCAAATTTCTTGATTACCTGGGCATGCGGTTTGAGCGATCCATCTGGGCGCACGAGGCCGAAGAAGCGCTCGTGCTTGGATTCTTTACACGGTGGGAGTTCCCACAGTTCAGGGACATAATCCGCAAAACACCAGATCATAGCGCCCGTTGCACCGCTCTCGTTCAACGCCACCAACGATTGGTCGATGAATTGCGCAAAATCGTCTTCCGAGGCCATGAATTGCTTGCGCGGTCTGCCGTAGCCGCTCCACTCCCAGACGCTGGACGGCTTTCCGGGCACTTCGGTGCAGCCGCCGAATTCCTCCATCATAACGGGTTTCCCCGCCAGCGAGGCGGTCAACGCGCACACAAAAGACAGGAAATCCGGGTCGAGCGGATTCTGCGCCCAGGAAGTGTACATCGGGTATCCATGCATGACAGCCACGTCGGTTTCGGCAAAAACATCGTCGATGCGCAGGCCGTTGTTCTGGTACAGGCTGCCGCCGTGCAGGCCGGTCGTCACCGGATGCTTGGGGTCGATCGACTTGATCAGTTGCACCATTTCGCGCACCCAGGCGCGTCCCGCTTTGGCGTCCGGCGGCCAGGCGAACAGGTCCGGCTCATTGCCCAGGTTCCACATCCAGACGGCGGGATGGTCTCTGAGCGTCGAGACCACCGTCCGCAACAACAAGCGTTCGGCTTCCAACGCCAACGGATCGCTGAACATGTTGCGATAATTGCCGTTTGGCACAATCTTGCTCTGGCTGACCACCTGTCGGGCCCAGCCGAAATAAGGCGAGGGAAAGTCCTCGCGCTCTTCCAGCAGCCAGCGCGGAGCCCAGTTGGGGCCAGACATGTGCCCGGTAAAAAAGGTTACATCCAGGCCAAGCCCGTACTTTTCAGCGATGTCGGCCACCTTTTCCAGGTTCGAGAGCGCCGTTTTGTCCACTGCCTTCGGCGTCGGCTGGAAATCATCCCACAGCAGGAATACCCGCACCACCTTCAACCCCAGGTCGGCGATCACGGCAAATTCGTCATCCACCTCGGCAGCATCAAAGTTGCTCCACCAGTACATGGCCTTGCGACGCGGCCAATAGTTTACACCCAGTATGAACGGTTCAGTTGTCATCATCTTCCCATTATACTCATAAGATCAACATGGCGTCACCGAACGAATAAAAACGATAGCGTTCACGTTTGGCGACTTCATAGGCCTTCAGAATGGTCTCACGCCCCACGAACGCGCTAACCAGCATAACCAGCGTGGAACGCGGCAGGTGAAAATTGGTGATGAGCGCATCCACGCTGCGGAACTGGTATCCGGGCAGGATGTAAAGCGCCGTCGGACCGGCAAAGGGCGCGACGTTCTGTCCCCCCGCAGCCTGGGCCGCCGCCGATTCGAGCGTACGCACGCTGGTGGTTCCCACCGCCACGACCCGTCCCCCGGCTTGTTTCGTTTCGTTGATTTTTCGGGCTGCTTCGGGCTTGAGTTCGCACCATTCGGTATGGATTTGGTGCTGCGCAGGATCGTCTTCGTTGACGGGCGCGAACGTATCCAGCCCGACGTGCAACGTCACAGACACCAGCTCGATCCCCTTACGCTGTAACTCGTCCAGCAGGCGCGGCGTGAAGTGCAGCCCCGCCGTGGGTGCCGCCGCCGAACCGGGCTCTTTGGCATAGACGGTCTGGTAGCGTTCCGGGTCGGTCAGTTTCTCGTGAATGTACGGCGGCAGCGGCATCTGGCCGTCCTGCGAAAGATGATTTTCCACCGGCTCATCGAAGCGCACGCGGCGACGCGAACCTTCCAAGGTCTCCACGATCTCAGCGCCCAGGCCATCCTCCAGCGCAACACGCTTGCCCGCGGACATGCCTTTGCCGCCTACCAGAATTTCCCAGGTGCGCTCATCTTCGCGGCGCAAGAGCAACAGTTCCACCTTGCCGCCGGTCTCTTTGTGAGCATACAGACGCGCCGGGATGACGCGCGTCTGGTTGACGACTAACAAATCGCCGGGGCGCAAATAAGCGCCGATCTCACGGAACACTGCGTGCTCGATGCCCCCATCTGCGCGATGGAGCACCAACAAACGTGACGAATCGCGCGGCTCCGCCGGCGTCTGGGCGATGAATTCGGGAGGCAGGTCGTAATCGAAGTCAGACGTTTTCATGATAAAAGGTAGCACAATCTGCTCTATTGCGTATTTATCAAAGCAGAAACAATTGAAAGAATCTCTACGTCAATAAACGAACGGGATCAGGCGCTTCGTCTGAGAGCGATAGTCAGCGTAGCCCTCTTGCGTTTCGAGCAGCATCTGCTCCTCGACGTCCATGCGGTAATGATAGGCAGCCAACATCACCGCCAACACGATGGCAAAGACAATCCAGTTGGCCGTTGCAAGAGAAACACCCGCCCAGATCAGAATCGATCCCAGATAACCGGGATGCCGGATGTAGCGATAGGGTCCTTCACGGACGATATACTGCTCTTTTAACACTTTTAGAGTCCGCGTATAAAAGGTACCCAAGGTGTGGTGCGCCCAACGGCGGACGAACAGTCCGCCAATGGACAGCAAAACGCCCAACCAACCGATCCAGTCAGGGAGAACACCACCCTTCAAAACACTCAACAACCAGGAGGCCAACAACGCCAGCACCGACACAAAATACGCCAGCCCGATGAAACGGGTGCTGCGCTGGTCAAACTCACCGGCCTGGAGGCTTTTGGCGGCTTCGCCCTGGCGCTGTCCACTGTCAGTCCCAAAAAAAGCGACAACCACGAAATATCCTATCAAGGTTGTGACAATCGTTATGCCATTCATTTTCGCCAGAACTTTGCAATGATATTGACCAGAACGGAGAGGATCACCGAGAGCAGGATGCAGGTCGCCAGCGGAAAATAGAACGAACCGTTCCGGCCTTCCACGTGGATGTCGCCGGGCAGGCGCCCCAGGGGAATATTGAGTTTCGACAGTCCGTAGACCAGCGCGCCGATCACGATCAATGCAACCCCGGCATAGATGATGTAACGGGCGATGGCTTCCATCTTCACAACAGCCTCTGTTGTTGCCCGTTCTCCGGGTATGGAATTCCCAGATGCTCATACGCCGACCGGGTGGCAACGCGGCCCTGCGGCGTACGGTCGAGGAAACCAAGTTGCAGCAGATACGGCTCTACGACATCCATGATGGTCTCGGCCTCCTCGCTGATGGCCGCCGCAATCGTGTTCAACCCCACCGGGCCGCCGTCATATTTTTCGATAATGGCTTTCAACACGCGACGATCGACCTCGTCCAGGCCCAACGGATCGACTTGCAGCAGGTCCAACGCGCCGGCAGCGATTTCCCGCGTTACGATGCCCTCGCCGCGCACCTGGGCAAAATCGCGCACACGGCGCAAGAGACGCAGGGCAATACGCGGCGTACCGCGTGCCCGCCGAGCTACCTCGGAGATACCGTCCGCTTCGGCTTCTACCTGAAGCATGGCCGTTGCCCGCTCCACGATGGATTGCATGGCTGCCTGGTCATAGTAGTCCAGGCGGTAGACCACCCCGAAACGGGCCCGCAGGGGCGCGGTCACCAGCGCCAGGCGGGTGGTCGCGCCGACAACGGTAAAACGCGGCAGCTTGAGCCGGATCGAGCGGGCCGAAGGCCCCTTCCCGATGACGATGTCCAACGCGAAATCCTCCATCGCCGGGTAAAGCACTTCTTCCACGGCGCGTCCCAGGCGGTGAATCTCGTCGATGAAGAGAACATCGCCGGCGCGCAGGTTGGTCAGAATCGCCGCCAGATCGCCGGCGCGTTCGATGGCCGGCCCGGATGTGATCTTGATATTGACGCTCATTTCGTTTGCCAGGATATGCGCCAGGGTGGTTTTTCCCAACCCCGGCGGGCCGTAAAACAGCACGTGATCGAGCGGCTCGCCACGCTGGCGGGCGGCGGCAATCAAAATCGCCAGGTTTTCCTTGACCTGTTCCTGCCCGATCAGGTCGCCCAGGTGTTGCGGGCGCAGGGTGTTGTCTACACGGTCATCGGGTTTGGCTTGGGGGTCGAGGGGGCGGGGGCGAGAATCGCTCATAAGTTCGATTATACCGTATCGCTTGCCGCAATTTCGTTTTGGCTGTATGCTTATGCCATGAGTCATTTTCTTTCTTTCCCCGAAGACTTCATCTGGGGCGTAGCCACCTCGGCTTACCAGATCGAAGGTGCCTGGAACGAGGACGGCAAAGGGCCGTCCATTTGGGACCGTTTTTCCCACCAACCCGGCAAGACCGCCAACGGTGATACCGGCGACGTGGCCGTGGATTTCTATCACCGCTGGAAGGAGGACGTGGACCTGATGGCGCGACTGGGCCTGCCGGCCTACCGCTTCTCGGTCGCCTGGACCCGTGTGCTGCCAACCGGCAACGGGGCGGTCAACCGCCCCGGGCTGGATTTCTACGAACGCCTGGTGGACAGGCTGCTCGAAAAAGGCATCGAGCCTTACGTCTGCCTGTTCCACTATGATTTGCCCCAGGCTTTGCAAGACAAGGGCGGCTGGCCCAAGCGTCAGACGGCCTTTTATTTTGCCGAATACGCCAACGTGGTCGCTGAGCGCTTGAGCGACCGCGTCAGGCATTTCATCACGCACAACGAGCCCTGGGTCATCGCCGCGTTGGGGTACCTGCTGGGGACGCACGCGCCGGGGTCGAAAAACCCTTTCTCTTTCTTTCGGGCAGCCCACCACCTGCTGCTCTCCCACGGACTGGCAGCCCAGGCCATGCGCGCCGCCGCCAAACAACCCATCCAGGTGGGCATCACGCTCAACCTGACTCCGTTCGAACCCGCCACGGACTCTCGCAAAGACCTCGAGGCCACTTACACCGTCGATGCACTGGGCAACCGCCTGATGCTCGATCCCCTACTGAAAGGGACAACGCCGCTGGAAGAATACACGCTGGGCAAACTTGTCGACAGGTTGATCGTCAAATCCGGCGACCTGGAAACCATCAAGACACTGGATTTCCTGGGCGTGAATTATTACACGCGCGGCGTTATGAAATACGACCCGCGCGTTCCCATCGTGCGCGCCCAACAAATCCGGCCGGAGGGCAGCGATTATTCGCAAATGTGGGAGATCTACCCGCCGGGAATCTACAACCTTTTGACGCGCGTCTGGAACGATTATTACAAGCCGGCCCTGGCGCGAGGGGAAACCATGCCCACATTACTGGTCACCGAAAACGGCGTGCCCGTGCCCGACAGTCTCGACGCAGACGGCAAAGTCCACGACGAGCAGCGCATCCGCTACCTGCACGACCACCTGACACAGGTACACCACGCCATCAACGACGGCGTGGACGTGAAAGGCTACTTTGCCTGGTCGCTGATGGACAACTTCGAATGGGCTCTGGGCTACGATCCGCGCTTCGGGCTGGTGTACGTCGACTACCAGACACAAAAACGCACGGTCAAAGACAGCGGACGTTGGTTTGCCAAGGTGATCAAAAAGAATGGGTTGAAAGAATAACCGGCGAATTACAGAAGCAAATTGAATTCGAAGCACTTTTTGGTTATACTGTTCTCATAGTGACCTATCCCACCCAGCGAGGCGATTCATGAATCGTAAACCGTCAAACTTTGCCGCAGCGCTGCCCTGGTATATCCTCAGCATCATCGCCCTGTGCATGTTCCTGATGAGCGGCGTGGTGCATGGAGGCAGCGGCGGTGGCTTCATCAGCACCGGCTCCACCGGAATCGGGACAGGCGGCTCCTCCTGGTTCGATAGCGGCAGCTCTTCTGGCAGTTGGAGTTCCGGCGGGAGCGACAGCGGCAGTTGGGGCGGCGGCGGGGACAGTGGAAGCTGGGATTTCGGCGGCGGCGATAGCGGCGGTTGGAGTTCTGGTGGCGGGGACAGCGGAAGCTGGTAAGGGAGTTCTTAATGAAAAATTGGATCGTTTTTTTCGTCATGCTGGGTGTGATGGCCTGTCTCTTCGTTCTGCCATTGCCTTCGTTTATCTATCTCATCATCGCCTGGTTCACCTTCAGCATTGCCAACTCCGAATTGCGCGGAGGGCGCCCATCGTCCGCGTTACGCCCGGCGTACCATCCCATATCATCACAATCCCCCGTCCAGATCGGACAGCCGCCCGTGCAGTCCGCTGCCACGGCGCAAGTACAACTTCCTGAGAGGCCTATGCTCGACAACCTACCCACCGACCTAAAATGTCCATCCTGCGGTGCCACCGTCAAACCTACCGACAAGGTTTGCCCGTACTGCGGCTCCACGCTCAAGCCGTTGATCGAACTGCCCGAACCGGCCAAACTCGCCGGGCTGGAAGTGGGCAAATCTGTCAGCGTCAATACCCCCCAACAGGGCGAGGTGACCTATACCGTGCGTGGACGCCTGCTCTTCACCGAACTTTGGCAGGCCTCCAATGGCCCAAACGTCCCCTGGACGCCGACCGGCAACTATTACGCCGGGTTCGCGCTCGAACCGCACGGGTACCTACTCAACTGGCAAGATCGCTTCTACCTGATGACCGAGTCACGCCCCCTGACGGATATGGACATCAACCGCGACTTTCTGCCCTACGCCCGCCAATTTGCCCAATCCAACCAGACCGCCCGGGTTAACTTCTCTTACGCCGGGTCGAACTGGCAGATGGTGGACATTGGCCGTTACGCCATCGAATACGAGGACGGCGAAGGCAACCATTTACACAAAGGCGCCATCGGGCGCTTTATCCATGCCGGAAACGGCAACCAGGCGCTGGTCGTCGACGATTTTCAGAGCGGCGGCAGCGGCGGTCAGGACACCGTCTGGAAGGGGTTCCTGGTCAAAGAAACCGACATCAAGTTCTAATCGTCATTTCATCAAGTTGATTCCGTTCTAATCCACAGGAGAATCCATGAAAAACATTTTCGGTCGTTACACCATCGCCATTACCCTCGTCCTGGCGCTGATCGTCGGTCAGGTCATCTCGTTCGCCGCTTCAGCCGCCTCCTGGGGCAGCTTCATCAGCATCCTGGGGCGCATCATCAGCATGATCGCCTTCTGGGGCCCGATCATCGCTATCATCTCCAGCGTCTTCGTCTGGATCGTGTTACGCCTGCTGGGCTTTGACAATCTCGAAGAGATCCGTAAAGAGTCGGTCGAAGACAACAATCCCACGCCGGCCATCATCTTTGTGGGCACGCTCATTGCCAGCGTTCTGTTCTTGATGCTGGTCATCAAGCCATAGTTTTTCCCTACCTGTTCAAACGCCGCTGTGTAGGCGGCGTTTTTTGTTTTCAAACAGTGCAGCGATGATGAGCATTTACTCATCAAGACGGTTCAAGTCCGTGATACAGGCCAACCTGGCAGAACAGGAACAAGCTGAATTGACGGCGAAAAAAGAAACGGGGCGTGTGAGTCTTGCGCTCAAGGGCACGAGATCGTGATTCTCCGCTTTAACGAGTAAACGCACGGGGCTATGATAAAATCCGCTTATTCCAATCCAACACGAGAGATATCAATGATAACCAAGCAATTTTTGATGGACGAATTCCGCACACTTGGCATGGCGGCGGGCGATACGATTTTCGTGCACAGCGCATATTCCACCCTTTCTCGCGCCGAAGGTGGCGTGCAAGGCGGGCCGCAAACGGTCGTCGACGCCATCTTGGAAGCAATCGGTTCCGACGGCACGCTGATCATGCCGACCTTTAACTATGACTTCCTGAAAGGCACGCCTTGGGACATCCGCACCACGCCCTCGCAAATGGGCGTACTGACCGAACTCGTCCGCAACGATCCGCGCGCCAGGCGCATGTTCCACCCCGTCTATTCGATGGCCGCCATTGGCCGGCACGCCGACGAACTGGCCGCGCATCGCTCCAACGACTGCTTCGGCGAAACGAGTATCTTCAGCAAGTTCCGTGAATGGGACGCTAAAATCCTGATCATCGGCCTGCCCTACAGCAAATCGATCACCTTTCTGCACCATTGCGAGCAGATGGCGGGCGTGGATTACCGCTTCCTGAAAGAGTTCAAAGGGGTTGCCATCGATGCACAGGGCAAACCGCACGACGAGACCATTACCATGTTCGTGCGCGACGTAGACAAGGGCGTGGTGCTCGATTTCGAACCCATCGGCGCGCTGCTGGACAATCAGGTGGTGCAGAAAAGGCCCATCGGTCTGGGCGATGTGCGCCTGATGAAATGCAGCGATGTCTTCCGAGTGGCCGTGCAGGCCATGCGCGAACACCCTGGTCCGGGACTGACCTACGTTATCGAGACACCGGAACGCGCCAAAGATTGGATTCCCGCCATGAAACCGATCTCGTCACTGAAAGATGTGCTGGCAGAACTCATTCCCCTGCACCGCACCCTCGCATCTGAGGGCATGGACGCCGCCCTGGACCTCGTCGGCTCCTATCTCCCCGAAAACGCCTCCTACACGATCGAGACTTACACCCCGCTGGCTCCAGTCTGGACCTGGTACGTGCCGGAGCGCTATGCGGTGCGCGAAGCTTATCTCGAAACAGAAGACGGCCAACGCATCGTAGACTTCAAAGATAACCCGCTACACATCGTCTCGTACTCGCTGCCCACCGACCAGACGCTCACCTGGGAAGAACTGGAACCACACCTATACTACAACGAGAAACACCCGCACGCCGTCCCCTGGAAGTTCAAATACTACGACCGCGACTGGGGCTTCTGCCTGCCAAAAAACACCTTCGACCAACTGCCGCGCGACAAGAAATACCACGCCGTGATCGACGCCGAATTCCAGACCGATCCCGCGCAGGGCGGCTTTAAGGTGGCATCGGCGGTGATTCACCCGCAGGGCGGCGCGAGCCCACAGGCGGGCGAGATGTTCATCATGGCGCATGTCTGCCATCCCAATCAGGCCAACGACGATGCCGCCGGCGTGGTAACTGCCATCGAGGTGGCGCGACGGCTGGCCGCGCGGCCGCTCCCGCCCGGATCGATGAGCGTCCGCTTCTGGTTTGGCGCCGAGACCATCGGCACCATCGCCTACCTGGCCCACCACGAAGACCTGATTCCGGCCTTTAAAGGCGGTATCTTCATCGAAATGACCGGCAACGACAATACCCTGGCGCTACAACACACCCGCCAGCAGGATGCCAGGCTCGACCACGTCGGGCAGTATGTGCTCAAACAACGCGGCGCAACCTTCCGGGAAGGCACATTCGCCGACATCATCGCCAACGACGAACGCGTACTCAACGGTCCCGGACTCAATGTGCCGTGCCTGTCGATCAGCCGCTATCCGTATCCCGAATACCACACCACCGACGATAACCTGGACATTATGCACGAAGAGAAGCTACAAGAGGCCGCAGATGCAATCGAGGAGATCATCCGCATCTACGCCAGCGATTACCTGCCCAAGCGTAAATTCCGCGGGCCGGTCTTTCTCTCCGGGCACGGCCTGTTCGTCGACTGGCAGGTCAATTGGAAGCTCAACCGCGCCATCGAAAAGATGATGATGCGCTTCGAGGGGGAACAATCCGTGTTCGAGATTGCCAACGAGCTGGAACTGGATTACTGGGAAACGAGGGATTATATCGAAAAGTTTCGCGTGCGCGGGTTGGTGGAGGCCTTGCCACTGCCGGAGCTAGCGGAGAAAGCATAACCGCAGCAAGGGCAGCTACGAGTTCAAGACTGCATTGACCTCTTCCACATCCGTCCTACTCAAAATCCAGTCTGCGGCTCGGGCATTGGCCTGCACCTGCTCAGCTTTGGTCGCCCCGGAAATAACAGAACATATCGATGGCTGAGTCAGCAGCCAGGCATGCGCCAACTCCACCAGGGTATGGTCGTGCGCCTGTGCCCAGGCGGACAACTTCTCAATTATGCCGTAATTGGCTTCGGTCATGTAACTCTGCACATAGGCGCTGTTCTCGCCACGCGAACCCCTGGGAGCCGGCTGATTTCGACGGTATTTTCCGGTCAGAAAGCCGCCAGCCAACGGGAAATAAGGGACGAAGCCGACCTCATGCGCCCGGCAATAGGGCAATTCCTCGCGCTCCACGCCACGTTCGAGCATGTGATAATGCGCCTGTAAAACGGCAAAAGGCGTCCAGCCGCGCACTTCGGCCAGCAGATTGGCATGCGCCAACTGCCACGAGGCAAACTGCGATGCGCCCAGATAGCGCACCTTCCCAACGCGGATCAAATCATCCAGGCCACGCAGAGTCTCCTCGATGGGCGTATCTTCATCCCAACGGTGGACGTAGTACAGGTCGATGTGATCGCTCTGCAAACGGCGCAGACTGCCTTCCACCGCATTCATCATGTGATAGCGGGATGCACCGCGATCGTTCGTCCCCTCGCCACTTTCCATGACGAATTTCGTCGCCAGCACCACCCGATCCCAACGCCCCTTGAGCGCTTTCCCCAGCGCAGACTCGGACTGGCCTTTGGCATAGATGTCTGCCGTGTCGATAAAGTTGATTCCCAGATCAAGCGCAAGATCGATGACATTTTTGACCTCGGTCTCCGGCACCACACTACCAAAACGATTCGTCCCCAATCCAATCATGGAGATTCTCACCCCTGCCTTACCCAATTGACGATATTCCATGTTTCATACTCCCATTCTAATGAAATATGCGGGCAAAACCGGCGAAAATATCATAGCGCATCCACAAAAATTGTCACGGGTTTTGCCAATTCCATTTATAATGTGCGCATGTCCAACGTCTACGCCTCCCAACATCCGCTCGTAGCGCACAAACTATGCCGCTTACGCGACAAAAATACCGACCCGAAAAAGTTCCGCGAACTGGTACGGGAAATCGCGGCGCTGATGGCCTACGAGACCACCGCCGACCTGGCGATCACGCCGCACGAGGTGGAAACCCCACTGACGACGACAACCGCCTACGAATTGCGCGATAAAGTTGGTCTGGTGCCCATCCTGCGCGCTGGGCTGGGGATGGTTGAGGGGGTTTGGGAATTGATGCCATCGGCGGAAGTCTGGCATATCGGCCTGTATCGCGACGAAAAGACGCTCAAACCGGTGGAATATTACAACAAACTCCCCATCGAGCCAACGGTTTCGATTTGCCTGATCCTCGACCCCATGTTGGCAACCGGGGGATCGGCCACCGCCACCGTAGACATCCTGAAACGCTGGGGCGTAAAAAAAATCAAATTCGTGGGGTTGATCGGTGCGCCGGAAGGCATCGCGCGCATGCAAAAAGAGCATCCCGACGTGCCCATCCATTTGGCCGCCATCGACGATTACTTGAACGAACGGGGATACATCGTCCCCGGGCTGGGCGATGCAGGCGACCGTCAGTTCGGAACCGGATAACGCCCTAAATCACCCTGCGCTTTTCCTTTTCTCTTGAGCCTTGGCCTCATCCCATAACGCCTCCATTTCATCCAGGCTGACTTCCTGCATTGAGCGCCGGCTTTCGCGCACGCGTTGCTCGATGTAACCAAACCGCCTCTTAAACTTCAGGCTGGCCCCGCGCAAAGCCGATTCGGCGTCCACCTTCTTCCAGCGCGCCAGGTTGACCAGAGCAAAAAACAAATCGCCCAATTCGTCGTTCAACTCGTCCTGACTTCGGGCGCTGCGCACCTCCTCGATCTCCTCCCGGATTTTTTCCAGTACGCCGCCAACCTCCGGCCAGTCAAAGCCGACGCGCGCCGCGCGATCTTGATACTCCTGGGCCTGATTCAACGCCGGGAGCGCGGCGGGCAGGCCATCGAGCATCCCCTTTTGCGTCTCGCCGTTTTCTTTTCGCTCCTTGGCCTTGAGCTTTTCCCAATTAGACAGAACATCGCCCACACCGGCAACCTTCTCTTCGCCAAAGACGTGTGGATGGCGGCGGATGATCTTGTTATAAATCCCTTTCAGGATCGCCGTCATGGTAAAGCCGCCATACTCGCTGCCAATTTGCGCGTTCAGCACAATTTGAAGCAGCAGGTCGCCAAACTCTTCCCGCATTTGGTCTGCGTCCTCGCCATCCATCGCCGATAGCGTTTCGTAACTCTCTTCAAGCAGGTGCTTACGCAAGGTCAGGTGGGTCTGTTCTCGATCCCAGGGACAGCCGTCGGGGGCGCGCAAATGGGCGATGATCTCCTGAAAAGCTTCAAACGAGGTTCCCACCGGCAGCGGAGGCAGGTAAATGGCTATCGTCGGCTCAGTTGCCGCGAAACGGGCAAGCGTCTCAAGCAGCAGGTCTTTAACGGTCAATGCATGGGGATCGCTGCCAAATGCCACCTGAATGGTATGCGCCGGCGGGTAGACGGATGCAAGTACCGTTTGGATGGCAGGAAACATTTCAGGGCCAATGCCAAGCACCAACGCAGGTGCATCCGGCGGGAAAGACGGCACATGGCGCGAGAGCAACTCGCCAGCATCGACCAGGGCCAAGCGCGAGGCAGAGTCCAATCCGAACGCTGAACAAATGGGAGAAAGATCAAGAAGGGAAATACCGGTCACAGTTGTCCTCTTTATTTTTAAAAACGTAAAGCGTAAAACGCTGTGCGATTGTATCGCAGAAACGTTTTACGCAATACAGTTTGACGATGATTGGTAAAAAAAATCAGCGCTTGGTGTATGTAGGGGCTTTACGAGCGCGCTTCAAACCTGGTTTCTTGCTTTCCTTGATACGAGCATCGCGGGTGAGCAAACCAGCTTTGCGCATGGCCGAATTCCACTCGCCGTTCATCTTGACGAGAGCACGAGCGAGGCCCAACTTCACCGCGCTGGTTTGCCCGGTTACACCGCCACCACTGACGATGACACTGACATCGTAGCCAGCGTGATCTTGACCGATTGCCGTGAACCCGGCAAGGATTGCTTCCATGTCGCCTGGGCGCGTGAAGAAATTGCCAATTTCTTTGGTGTTGACCACAAATTTTCCAGAGCCGCTAGAAACGCGCACACGCGCGGTACTTTCTTTACGGCGTCCAATTCCTTCGAAATACTGAGCCATCTTACTCCTGCTCCTTTACTTCGCTTCAACCTGAGCACCGTGCGGATGCTCGGCGCCTGCGTAGACTTTTAAATGTTTGATCACCTGGCGACTCATGCGATTCTTGGGAAGCATGCCCCAAACGGCCGCACGAATCACGCGATCAGGGTGCCGCTTGAGTTGATCCCGGAGAGAAACAGTCGTGAGGCCACCAGGATAGTTGGAATGATGATAATAGAACTTTTCAGTCAGCTTGCGACCTGTTACAGCAATGTAGGCTGCGTTGATCACGACGACGTTGGAGCCCATCGCAACACCGGGGGTGAAACTTGGTTTGTGCTTGCCAAGCAGCATGGCCGCAATCTTTGCAGCCAGACGGCCCAACGTTTCACCTGCGGCGTCCACGACGACCCAGTCACGCTCAATCTCGCTCGCTTTCGGATAATACGATTTGTACACAGTCGTCTCTCCACTTACAAACTTTACGGATCACACCGGTTTCCGGCGCGATTTTATCGGTTATTTAATTTCCAGATCGTCCGGATAAGTGACTTCCACAAGCGTCAACCCATGAGCAGGGGCAATATCACCCGGAATATTTGACAAGCCGTTTTCCAGTGCGTCGGCGATGACTCCCAGCGGGAGTCGCTTCTGCGCGACGGACACCTGGGCGAAAACCATTTTCCGCACCATGTGATACAGGAAGGCATTTGCCTGTACTTCAAAGCACCAGCCGTCCAGGGTCGCCTGCCATACAGCTTTGACCACGCTACGCACACTGCTACTTCCAGGTCGCGGCGACGTCCCAAATGCGGTGAAGTCATGTTCGCCTAGAAAAAATTGGGCAGCCGTCGACAGGAGTTCGCCGTCAAGGGCGGGCCAAACACGCCATTCATATCGCTCGCGCAGAGGAGCCCGCACCGCCTGACAGAATAAACGGTAACGATAGCGACGAGATGTAGCATCGAACCGCGGATGGAAACCATCGGGGGCGACCCGCGCCTGGCGGACAGCCACATCGTTTGGCAGGTGCCCGTTCAGGGCGCTGACCAATTCGTCGAGGGGATGATTCCACACCAAGTCAAAAGCTGCCACCTGTCCGGTAGCATGAACGCCGGTATCGGTGCGTCCGGCCAACAAGACGGACTTTCCCTGCCAGTCCAGTCGACGCAACGCGCCTTCCAACTCACCTTGCACCGTCCGCGCTTTTGCCTGTCGTTGGCTTCCCGAAAAATCAGTGCCATCATAGGCAAGGATGATCTGGTAACGTGCCATTTCTCAGCACTTAGCTTTCAGCAACTTGCTTTGGCTAAGAGCGCATTGCTCACTGTTCCTACTCTTCCACGAGCTCGAGCATCACCATATCTGCGGCGTCACCCTGGCGGGGGCCCAGTTTCAGGATACGGGTGTAGCCACCATTCCGGCCGGCAAAGCGCGGAGCAATATCATCGAATAATTTCTTGACGATATCGCCTCCACCACCCAAGCGAGATGCTACCAACCGACGAGCATTAACCTTAACGGAGTCATCCGCTTCAGCAGAACGGCGCGCAATCGTAATCAGGCGCTCCGCATCGCCGCGAATAGCTTCCGCCTTGGCACGCGTAGTAGTGATACGTTCGTGGTCAAAAAACTGTTTGATAAGATTACGACGCAAGGCGATACGAGCGCCCTTACTGCGTCCAAGTTTGTAGCCTGCTACTTGATGTCGCATTTGAAGTTACTCCGCACTGTTCGGTTGATCTTTCAAAAAGCCTTTTTCGCGCATCTTCTGGCGCAGTTCGTCGAGACTCTTCTCGCCGAAGTTGCGGATGGACATAACAGCCTGATCACCTTTTTCGAGCAGATCGAGCACATCGCCCACTGTGGTGATTCCGGTACGTTTGAGCGAGTTGAACACGCGCACCGAAAGGTCAAGCGCCTCTACGGGCGTCTCCGCCACCTCACTGCTCAAGCGACTTCCAGGCACCTCTTTCTCCATCGTGATCGCCAGACTCTCTTCACTGACACCGGCGACGAAACGCAGGTGCTCGATCATGATCTTGGCAGCAGTGCTCAAGGCTTTTTCAGGGGACAGTGTACCATCCGTCCAAATCTCGAGCGCGAGTTTGTCGTAGTTCGTGCTTTGTCCGACGCGAGCGTTACTCACTTCCCAGTTGACCCGTTTCACCGGGCTGTAGATTGCATCGACAGGAAGTTCGCCAATCGGCAAGTGACCACTGCGATCATTCGATGGAGAATAGCCTCGCCCACGTTCGACGGTCATTTCAATATCGAGTCGCGACTTGGGATCGTCCACGGTAAAAAGATAAAGATCTGGGTTGATAATCTCCACTTCCGGTGGAGCAATAATGTCAGCAGCCGTGACAAGACCTTCACCACGCACTTCAAGATGCATTCGGGTTGTATCTACGTCGTTCAATTTAAGGCGCAACTGCTTAATTTGCAGCGTTACTTGGATTACATCTTCGCGCACGCCGGGTATATCGCTGAATTCATGCAACACGTCTGAGATACGAATCGACGTTATTGCAGCACCTTCCAGCGAGGAGAGCAGGACGCGCCGCAAAGCATTGCCAACGGTAACGCCATAGCCGCGTTCCAGCGGGCTGATGATAAATTTGCCGTAATTTCGCGCCTCTGCTTCGCGCTCAATTTTCGGCATGACCATATTTGTCGTCCCGGTCACAAGTTCACCTCTCCCTTTTCAAATAACGGAAGCAATCTTGAGGAGATTGCCCACTGACGGATTACCGCGAGTAATACTCGACGATGAGCTGTTCGTTCAGACTACCGTCAATTTCGGCCCGTTCGGGCAGGCGCTGTACCGTGCCAGATAGACCCGCTAAATCACGGGTCAACCAAGCAGGAAAATTGCGTTTATCAGCAATCTCTAAGAGCTCTTTAAAATAGGTACCAACGCGGGAGCCTTCGCGCACCTGGACGACATCACCAGCTTTGAGCAGCATCGAGGGAACATCCGTACGACGACCATTCACCATGAAATGACCGTGGGTAACCAATAAGCGCGCCTGCGCACGGCTCGTGGCATAGCCAAGACGATAAACTACATTGTCGAGGCGCGATTCGAGCATTTGCAATAAGACTAGCCCCGTCAAGCCGCGACGGCGCAAAGCCCGCGAATAATAACGACGGAACTGACGTTCCAGAACGCCATACACGCGACGGGCACGCTGTTTGGCGCGTAACTGACGGGCATAATCGGACTCGCGGCCAGACCCGCCGCGTGAGCGACTACCAGACTTGCCATGTTGTCCGGGGGCGAAACTGCGACGCTCGAAAGCGCACTTCTGGGAAAAACAACGTTCGCCCTTCAAGAATAATTTTTCACCTTCACGCCGGCACAATTTACAAACCGGACCAAGATATTTCGCCATATTTACTTACCTCTTCAGACAGATTACACGCGACGCTTTTTGGGAGGACGACAACCATTGTGCGGAACCGGAGTCTTGTCCGAAATAGAACGCACTTTGACTCCCATCGACTGAACAGCTCGAATCGCTGATTCACGACCAGGGCCAGGACCTTTTACGACGAGATCAGCTTCCTGCAATCCCATTTGTTGTGCAGCTTTAATAGCTTGTTCTGCAGCAAGACGAGCAGCAAAGGGCGTACTTTTACGGGATCCTTTGAAACCAGCCGATCCTGCACTGCCCCAAGCAACGGTATTGCCAGAAGTATCGGTGATAGTCACAATCGTATTATTGAACGAGGCGAAAATGTGCACTTGCCCCGAAGATAACGAGCGTTTTCCTTTTTTTGCGCCGCTCGTACGCCGCGCTTGACGAACACTCTGAGCCATAATTCTCATTACCTCCAGGATTACTTCTTCGCGCCACGGCGACGGCCACGCCCGGCCACTGTCTTCTTGGGGCCCTTACGAGTGCGGGCATTGGTGCGCGTCCGCTGACCGTGTGCCGGCAAATTACGGCGATGACGCATTCCACGATAGCAGCCAATCTCAATCAAACGCTTGATATTAAGCTGTTCCTCGCGACGCAAATCGCCTTCCACTTTATAATGTTTGGAAATATATTCGCGCAGTGCTGAGACTTCTGTTTCAGTCAGATCCTTGATGCGAGTATCCGGATTGATCTGGGTCGCTACCAAAATCTCACGAGAACGAGTCGGGCCAACACCATACAGGTAAGCCAAACCAATCTCAACGCGCTTGTTACGAGGGAGGTCAACACCTTCAATACGAGCCATATTCTTTTACCCTTGTCGCTGTTTATGCTTGGGGTTTTCGCAGATTACGTACAGCCTACGACCGCGCTTCACGATTTTGCACTTCGCGCAGCGCTTGCGAATAGAGGGTGAAACTTTCATAATTGCCTTTCTCCTTCACCACGACACAAATTGTGTCTATACAGCCGAAGTTTTGATTATACTCGTTCCTTTTAGTTACGTCCAGTTGATTGCTGTGCACTGTTACACTCAAAGGACAGTCAGGATGAGAGGAGATCCTTCGGTTACGGCGACACTATGCTCAAAATGCGCCGTCAATGAGCCATCAGCAGACACAACAGTCCATTTGTCTTTCATAACTTTCGTTTTGTGCGTACCAACCAGTACCATCGGTTCGATCGCGATTACCATTCCAGCATGCAACAGGGCACCCGTGCCAGGTACACCGTAATTCGGCACTTGCGGACCTTCATGCATCTGGTGTCCAACGCCATGACCCGTGTATTCGCGGGTCACATAGAAACCGCGACTCTCAACATATTGCTGTATCGCCGCCGAGACATCGCCAGTACGGTTTCCCGCTTTCATTTTGGAAATTCCGTCCATGAGCGCCTGCTCAGTGACATCCAACAGTGCCTGCGCCTTTGGAGATATTTCACCGACTCCGGCCGTAAAAGCCGAATCAGCAACAAACCCTTCAAAAACAGTTCCAAAGTCACAAGAAGCGATGTCACCCTCCTGAAGCTTACGCTTCGCGCTTGGAATTCCATGCACCAATTCCTCATTAATGCTCACTGTAATGGAGTTCGGAAATGGCGGGTATCCATAGCCTTTGAAAGGCGATACAGCACCGTATTTCTTAAGCACTTCCTCGGCAGCCGCGTCGAGGTCAGCAGTTGAAATACCGGGTTGTAAAAGTTCACGGACGGTTGCCATCAACTCTGCATTGATACGCCCGGCCTCACGCATGATTGCAATTTCTGCCGGAGTCTTGATATTAATCTGACGCGCCCAATCCATAACAAACTCTCTAGCTTCCTCTACACTCCAATACGTCCATCAACTCAGCGCTAACCGTTTTAATGGATTGAAAGCCATCGATCTCTACCAAAACATTCCGATCACGGTAATAGTTAATGAGTGGAGTCGTCTGTTCCAGGTAAACCTGGATACGATGGATAACCGTCTCAGCTTTGTCGTCGTCACGTTGATACAGTTCAGAGCCATCGAAATCACAAATGCCCTTTTTTTGGGGCGGATTGAACTTTTCATGGAAAATGTGACCGCTTGCCCGACATGTCCAACGTCCGGTAAGTCGCTCGATAAGAACGTCGTCGGGCGCCGTTATGTACGGAACCAAATCCACATTTCCATTAAAGTCCTTCAATAATTTCTCCAGTGCTTCCGCTTGCGCAGGTGTACGCGGGAAACCGTCCAAAATTGCGCCATTTTTACAGTCTTTTCGCGAAAAACGTTCGCGAATCATGGCAATCGTAATGTCATCTGACACGAGTTCGCCCTTACTAATATATATTTGTGCTAATTTTCCCAGTTCAGTACCTTTCCTGATGTTCTCGCGAAAAATTTCGCCCGACGAGATATGTGGCAACTTCAGTTCTGACGCCAACACTTTTGCCTGCGTGCCCTTTCCCACCCCCGGGGGGCCAAGCAGAACGATATATGTAGGCATAGCCTGGAACCGCCTTTCTGCTCAGCGAACCAAGATCGAATCCTGATAGCCATGTAGTTTTAGTTCCGCATCTATTGTCGCAAAAACATCGCGCACTACGCCAACCACAATAAGCAGGCCTGCCGACGAGACCAGGAAAAGACCTGCCGAATTAGCACCTGTTCCAATTCCGAAAGCCTGCAACAATAAACTCAAGATGTAAGGCAAAATCGCCACAATACCCAAGAATAACGCTCCAGGAAACGTAATACGACGTTGAACCTTTGTTAGATATTTCTGCGTAGGCGCACCACGACTGACGCCTGGAATTTGTGCACCAACGCGTTTCAAGTTTTCACCATAGTTCTGTTGCGTAAACAGAACGTCCGTGTAGAAAAAGGTGAAAATAACCACCATCAAGAAATACAAAAGCCAATAGGTTCCAGAGTTCCCATCAAAAGTCGTTTGTGCACCAACCGCCAATTGTTTAACCAAATCGACCTTAGAATTGACGAAATAGGACGCAACGATCGCCGGGAATTGCAAAATGGCGCTAGCAAAAATCAGAGGGATCATGCCTGCCATATTGACCAACAGCGGCACCGAAGCTTTCACCGGCATGGACATCCGATTCCCCACCCGTCGGCCAGGATACATGACGGGTACGTTGCGGCGTCCCTGCTGAACAAACACAATTGCAAAAATAGTCGCCACGATGACAATCGTCATCATGATCATTAACCACCAGCGATTTTGTTGGTCGCTCAGAATTGCAGTAAAGTTCGATGGAATTCGGGCCACAATGCCAGCAAAAATGATCAGAGAAAGGCCCTGACCACGAATCCCGTACTCCGATATCAATTCGCCCAACCATACGGCAAACATCGTCCCGGCGACCATACATCCCAATGCCGCCATCGATGGCAAGATTTGAGTACTCGTAAACCCAAAATTCAAAACTGTACCGATGTTGGCCTGCGCTGCAATCGAGTTAAAAATATTAATCTGGCCGACTGCGGAAAGCACAGCCATCGGAACGGTCAAATAGTAGGTCCACTTCTCCATCCATTTATTGCCTTCGGTTGGGTTCTCCTCCATTCGTTTCTGCAAAGAAGGGATGATCGGGACAAGGAGTTGCAGGATAATCTGCGCAGTAATGTAGGGATAGACGCCCATCGAGAGCAGGGAAAAACGGGAAACGGTACCACCTGAAAGCAGATCCAGAAAATCAAAAAAGGTACCCGACGAGCCCAAGTTCTGACGCAGACTGGCAAGCGCCTGAAAATTAATTCCCGGTACCGGGACATTCGCAGCAACACGGTAAATGACCAGCAGCATAAGAGTCACAAGCAACATACGGCGGATGTCTTCGGACTTCCACAAATAGCGCCAGGCCGACCAGGAATTTTTCATAAATCAGGTCTCCTAGAAAAAATTTAGCCTTCAATTACTTCGACGGTACCACCGGCTTTTTCAATCTTATTTTTGGCACCGGCGCTGATACGATGTACACGCACTTTCAATGGAATCTCAATGTCACCGCGCCCAAGGACGACAACCGGATTACGCGAGTCACGTAGCAGATGAACACCGGCAAGCGCCTCAGGCGTAACTTCAGCATCCGCCTTGAATGCGGCCACTAATTGGTCAAGATTGACTTCGTTAAATTCCACTTGATGCGGGGGGGTAAAGCCTTCACCACGTATGAACGGTAAACGGCGATAAAAAGGCAGGTTACCACCCTGGCGATAAACATGCCCGCCCTGACCAGAGCGAGAACTCTCGCCTTTAGTGCCACGGCCCGCAGTCTTGCCCTGACCTGCTGAAATACCCCGTCCAACGCGTTTCCGCTCCTTTTTGGAGCCCGGGTTTGGGGTGAGATCGTGGAGTTTCATCATTGCTCCTACTCTTCAACCTGGATCAAATGAATAACCTTATTGAGCATTCCACGCAAAGCAGGCGTATCAGCATGCTCAACTGTCTGATGCAAATGACGAAGGCCCAAAGCCTTCAGCGTACGCTCTTGAGGCGCAGGGTATCCTATCCAGCTATGGATCAGGGTCACACGCAAGGTCTTCTTTTCGGCCTTCTTAGCCATTCTTTCGCCTCCGTTCCCAGAACGGGGTCAGTTCCTCAACGGGTTTGCCACGAAGGGCTGCTTCTTCAGCCGGGGATTTCAGAGAATCCAGAGCCTGGAAGGTAGCCATCACGATATTCAGAACGTTCGCAGAGCCGAGAGATTTGGTTAAGATGTCGTGTACACCGGCGGCTTCCAAAACAGCGCGTGCGCCACCGGCCGCGATCACGCCCGTACCACGAGAAGCGGGCTTGAGCAGAACACGCGCCCCGGCCACCCTGCCAATCACCTCATAAGGAATCGTCGTTCCAAACAATGCAACCTTATGCATATTCTTGCGCGCACGATCTGTCGCTTTGCGCATCGCATCGGGTACCGCATTCGCTTTGCCAACACCCATTCCGACTTTGCCGTGACCATCACCAATTACCATCGTCACACGGAACTGAAAACGGCGGCCACCTTTAACGACTTTCGCAACGCGGGCAATCTCAATGACGCGTTCGTCGAGCTGCTCTTGTTGCTCCAGTTCTTTCATTTCATAATCCGACATAGCGTTCTCCATTGCACCTTAGAATTGCAGGCCGCCTTCGCGGGCGCCATCGGCCAAAGCCTTGATACGGCCCGTGTAACGGAAACCACCGCGGTCAAAGATGACCGATGCGATCCCTTTGTCTTTCGCGCGTTCCGCCACCGCTTTACCAACCAGTTTCGCCTGTTCGTTTTTCATCAAACCCTTCATCGCGGTGCGCAAGTCTTTATCAATACTCGAAGCCGACGCCAGGGTATGCCCGTCAATATCATCAATGACCTGGGCATATATTTCGTTAATGCTACGGAAAATACTCAGGCGAGGGCACGCCATGGTGCCAAACACTTTCTTTCGCACCCGGCGATGGCGCCGAAGGCGCGCCGCATAACGATTCTTCTCAGCCATAAGTTATTTCTTCCCTTTCCCAGATTTGCCAGCTTTACGACGGATTCTTTCGCCCAGGTAGTGCAGTCCTTTTCCCAAATAAGGTTCTACGGGGCGGACGTTGCGAATATCGGAAGCTACCTGGCCGACAACTTCTTTATCAAAGCCATTGACCTTGATCTGCCGAGCTTTCGCGTCAACTTCGAAGGAAATGCCCACAGGGGGTTCAACGGTAACGGGGTGGGAATATCCCATATACAAAACCAAGTTGCTACCGTTTACCTCTGCGCGATAACCGACGCCATCCCATTCCAGGACTTTCTCGAAGCCAGCGCTCACACCGTGGATCATGTTGTTCAATACAGCACGTGTCGTCCCATGCAAAGCGCGTTCAGCAGGGTTGTCAGAACGGCGTGTAACAGCAATTTGCCCATTTTCATAGGCAATATCAATGAGGGGTGAAAACACCCGCTGCATTTCGCCTTTGGGGCCTTTAACTTTTACATCCGAACCTTTGATGTCCACTTGCACGCCAGACGGCACGGAGATGGGCAAACGTCCAATACGTGACATAGCTCAGCCTCCTTACCAGACCTTACACAATATCTCACCGCCCACGCCAAGCTGGCGGGCGCGTTGTCCGGTCATAACTCCCTTCGGGGTCGAAAGGATGGCAATCCCCATCCCAGAGAGCACCCAGGGAATATCCTGCTTCTTAGTATATACACGACGACCGGGGCGACTAATACGGGCTAAGCCACTAATCACCGGATGCCGCTCGCGGCGCTCACCGACAAACTTAATCTTCACCCGCAGGACCTTCTGCCCTACGTGATCGCCGTCAGCGACGTCAAAGTTATCGATGTAGCCCTCTTCTTTCAAGATACGGGCAATCTCGGCTTTCACCTTAGAATGTGGCATCGCCACAGTGGGTTGACCTGTCATCACGCCATTGCGGATGCGAGTCAGCATATCAGCAATCGGATCAGAAACGCTCATTCTAGCACCTCCACCCGGCTACCAGGAAGATTTCATCACGCCAGGGATTTTGCCATCCAGCGCCAACTCACGGAAGCAAATCCGGCACAGGCCGAAGCGACGGATATAACCGCGCGGGCGGCCACACTTCTGGCAGCGGTTGCGCACACGAGTGGGATACTTTCGGCGCGCTTCTCGATACGACATGCATTTCTTCGCCATAACTTAAGCTTCCTTCCTGAAAGGCATTCCAAGGAACCTGAGCAGCGTGCGGGCATGCTCGTCATTCTTGGCAGTAGTCACAATCGTCACTTCCATCCCACGAAGCTTGTCGATCTTGTCATACTCAATCTCGGGAAAGATCAACTGATCTCGCAGGCCCAGGGTGTAATTCCCGCGGCCATCAAACGCCTCAGGAGAAACACCCCGAAAATCACGCACGCGCGGCAAGGCTACATTGACCAAGCGATCCAGGAAAGACCACATGCGTTCGCCACGCAAGGTTACCTTGGCACCAATGATACGACCTTCGCGCAACTTGAAGTTTGCGATACTCTTACGGGCTTTGGTCTGAATCGGCTTCTGACCGGTAACGGTTGTCAAATCACCCACCGCCGCCTCAAGCGCCTTGGCATCATCCATCGCTTCGCCCAGGCCAATGTTCACCACAATTTTGTGTATACGCGGTATCTCCATCACATTGTGGTAATTGAAGGCCTTCTTCAGTCCCGGAACAGCCTCTTTTTGATATCGTTCTTGCATTCGATTCATAATTCTTTGCTCTCCTGTCCAGGTCGTTCTCGTTTAGTCAATCAACGCCTGGCAGTGCTTGCAAACACGGTGTGTTCCGCTTTCATCACGCTGAACAGCAACACGTGTGGCTGCGTCACATTTAGGACATACTAACATGACATTCGAGATATGCAGCGGACCCTCGAATTTGATGCGGCCAGGGCTGATCTGTCGCCCATCTTGAGTCTGTGTTTGCTTTTGATGTTTGGTGCGCACGTTAAGACCCTGCACTACCACACGACTCTCATCGGGATAAACGGCAATCACCTCACCCCGTTTTCCTTTATCTTCAAGGCGCCCACTAACAATCTCGACGGTATCGCCTTTGCGGATTTTCACTCTCATGGCTTTGCTCCAATGATGGCCTTAGAGAACTTCCGGCGCCAGCGAGACGATCTTCATAAAGCCACGTTCACGCAACTCGCGCGCAACCGGGCCAAAGATACGGCTGCCTCTAGGGTTTTGGCCATCGGTATCCAAAATAACCGCAGCATTGTCATCAAAGCGAATGCAGGAACCATCTTCGCGACGCCACTCTTTAGCGGTACGGACAATGACGGCTTTCACGATCTCGCTCTTTTTGACACCACCTTGCGGAATGGCGGACTTGACGGTCGCAACAACGACATCACCCACTCCGCCATACTTGCGCTTCGAACCACCCATAACATGGATGACAAGCAACTCACGAGCGCCAGAGTTATCAGCGACTTTGAGACGAGTCTCTTGCTGGATCATGACTAGACCTCCACGCCGCTGTCGGCGGTACGGATTTCCCGTTTAATAATGGTCTCGACCACCCAACGCTTATCAGCGGAAATAGGGCGGCACTCGACAATCTGCACTTCGTCACCGATCTGGCACCCCAATTCATCATGAGCTTTCACATGCCTTGAACGGTGTACAACCTTTTTATAGATCGGGTGACGGTAGGTTTGGCCAATCTCGATGACCACGGTCTTCTGCATCTTATTGCTGGTAACAACGCCAATAATGCGACGGCGATTATTCATAAAACACCTTCCTGTGCCGCTCTTTTTTGTTCGTCGAGAATGGTTTCCAGGCGAGCAATATCGCGGCGGAGAGTGCGTAAACGACTAGTATCGACCAATTGGCCCGTAATTTGTTGAAAACGCAATTTCATAAGTTCTTCACGCGTATCAGAAATCTTAACCACAATTTGTTCGGGAGAAAGCTGACGAATTTCTTTCGTCTTCATATCCTATTCTCCTGCTCCATGACGGGCAACAACTTTGGTCTTGATCGAGAACTTGTACTGGGCCATCTTAAGCGCCTTGAGCGCGGACTCCGAGTCCAAGCCACCCACTTCGATCATCATGCGTCCCGGTTTGACGACGGCAACGTAATATTCCACGCCGCCTTTTCCATTCCCCATACGAGTCTCCGGTGGGCGATGCGTATACGGCTTGGCAGGAAAAATACGAATCCACACCTTTCCACGACGTTTCATCTCACGCACAATCGCGCGCCGCGCCGCTTCGATTTGGCGCGCAGTCACCCAACCGGGCTCCAGGGCCTGGAGGCCAAATTCGCCAAAAGAAACTTCAGCGCCGCGTAAAGCTTTACCTTTCATGCGGCCACGCATTTGCTTGCGCCATTTGACACGTTTCGGCATCAACATAATTAAATCTCCTTGCAGGCTTCGGCGACGATTATTCGCTTACGTAGACGCCTTCCGTCGCCTCGACCTTCTCATCAGCATCAGATTTGGATTCGCCTTTATAGACCCACACCTTGACGCCAATGCGGCCGTACGTGGTGTGCGCTTCTGTGCGCGAATAATCAATATCGGCACGCAACGTCTGCAAGGGAACACGACCCTCGCGCAACCAAACGGAACGGGACATTTCAGCGCCTGCCAGACGACCAGCAACTTCAATCTTGATACCCTGTGCGCCCTGACGCATGGCCTGCTGAATCGCACGTTTCATCGCGCGGCGATAAGCAATACGACGCTCAATTTGGTCAGCAATATTATGGGCGATCAAATAGGCATCGGTATCTGGCGTGGTCAATTCTTTAATATCCAGGTCTACTTTCTTGCCAACCAGTCCCTGCAAACCTTCGCGAATCTTCTTAACACCCTCGCCTTTGCGACCAATCAAAATGCCGGGCTTTGCAGTATAAACGGTAATCCTTACTTTGCCAGGATAGCGCTCTACTTCCACACGGGAGACACCGGCCCGAGGAGAAGCCGTCTGAACCATGTGGCGAATGGCGAAATCCTGTTGAAGTTGATTGCGATATTGCGCGCCTTCAGCAAACCAGCGTCCTTGCCAACCGTGACTCACGGCCAGACGAAATCCAACTGGATGAACTTTGCGACCCATAGATTCTCCTTCGCTTCCTTATTCCACTTGTATTACCTCAATAGCCCGAAGGAGAACATTCTCTGGCAAAAAAGCCACCCATGTTCCTCGCACAACCTATTGAGAAATACATTCATCAGACTTCGCGCTCCCGAAGGATCACGGTTACATGCGACGAACGACGCAAAATCGGCTTAAAACGGCCGCGCGCACCAAAACGACGCCATTTTCGAGTAGGCGCCTCATCCGCTGTGATGGTGGCGACAAACAAATCATCGCGACTGACGCCAAAATTTTCTTCTGCATTGGCCACTGCCGACTTGAGCAATTTCAGCACAGGTGCTGCAGCGCGATTTGGGACGAAGCGCAGCATTTCGAGCGCATCATTCGCATCTTTGCCACGCACCAGATCAATCACCAAGCGAACCTTCTGGGCCGAAACCGGAAGGAAGCGCAGACGAGCATGAACATCAGCCATGGCTTACTTCCCTTTCGTAGCTTTCTCCGAGAGATGGCCTCGGAACGTACGCGTGAACGCAAACTCACCCAGGCGATGCCCCACCATATTCTCGGTAATGTAAATCGGCACATGACGACGGCCATCGTGCACAGCGATAGTATGCCCCACCATCTGGGGGAAGATGACACTCGCTCGGCTCCAAGTGCGAATCACTTTCTTCTCACCGCGCTGATTCATCATCTCGACTTTCTTTAGCAATTTCGGGGCAATGAATGGCCCTTTTTTCAAAGATCTAGACATAATCTCGTACCTCGTCTACTTCTACGCCTAGCGCTTAGACTTACTGCGGCGACGGACAATGTACTTATCCGTCTGTTTATTACGGCGAGTCTTGTAACCACGGGTAGGTTTACCCCACGGACTCTTCGGACCTGGCATACCAGTAGGCTGACGGCCCTCGCCGCCGCCATGTGGATGGTCGCGAGGTGACATAGCCGTACCACGCACTGTGGGTCGAATACCCAAATGACGCTTGCGGCCCGCTTTTCCTAACTTGATATTGCCATGATCCAAATTTCCTACCTGACCAACCGTCGCATAACAATGCTGGCGAATCAGGCGTACTTCACCAGACGGCATGCGAATCTGAGCAAAATCACCTTCTTTGGCTAACAACTGCGCCGCACCGCCAGCCGAGCGAACCAATTGACCACCTTTTCCTTCGCGAACCTCGATATTGTGCACCATGGTACCAATGGGAATATTCGCAATAGGCAGGCTGTTGCCTGGACGAATTTCAGCGGTCGGTCCGGAGACCAGGGTATCGCCAACTTTCAAGCCAACAGGGGCAAGAATATAACGCTTCTCTCCGTCCACATAATGCAACAGCGCAAGGCGGGCAGTCCGATTGGGATCATATTCAATTGCCGCCACTTTTGCTGGAATGTCCAACTTATCGCGCTTGAAATCCACAAGACGAATGTGACGGCGTTGACCGCCGCCATGGTGACGAACGGTGATACGTCCGTGAACATTCCGGCCGCCGTGTCCCCTTCGTGGAATAAGCAACGAGCGCTCAGGATTAGACCGAGTAATTTCATCAAAGGTATAACCCGTCATACCGCGCTGACCGGGGGTTACTGGTTTATATTTCTTGACAGCCATTACTGCACCCCTTCAAAGATTTCAAGAGTCTGGCCCGTCTGCAATGTCACAATCGCCTTCTTATAACCAGAGCGACGGACGAGCAAACGACGGCTACGGGCACGGCGGCCACGTTTTGCCGGGGCATTAATAATATTCACACTCTCTACATCAACTTCAAACAACACTTCGATCGCATCCTTAACTTGACTCTTGGTCGCGGTTGAGGCAACTTCAAAGACATATTGACGCAGTTTACTTGCCTGGTAATTTGTCTTCTCAGTAACCAACGGACGGTGAATGACTTCGTAAATCGTCGTCATGATTGAACTCCTAACCGAGGTGGGCCTTTAGAACATCCAGCGTCTGGAGCGGCAAAATGAGCTTGTCAAATCCAAATAAATCACGGATGTTCAAATAGCCAGCGAGCAGCACCTTGGCGTCCGGGATGTTAGCCGTCGAGCGGGTAACCGCATCATAAGAGACCGATTTTTCGGGAATCAATACCAAGACACTGGAAGTGCCGACCAAACGGTCCAAAGCCTGGGCCATCAGACGCGTTTTCGTCTCTGGCAAACTCAGGTCATCCACTACGACAATCTCTGCATCGGCAGCTTTGGCCGAAAGCGCCGAACGCAAAGCGGCGCGGCGCATCTTCAGCGGCATACGCTGCTCATAGCTGCGCGGGTGCGGCGTATGGATACGTCCGCCACCTACCCATTGCGCTGCGCGGGTCGACCCCTGGCGAGCACGGCCAGTCCCTTTTTGCTTCCAGGGTTTACGACCGCCACCAGCGACTTCACTCCGAACCTTCGTCTCATGGGTACCCAACCGGGCATTCGCCATCTGACGAGTATAGGCTTGGTGCATCAAGTCCATATTGATTGGGGCCTCGAAGATCGCCGCAGGCAAATCTACCTGCTTGACCTTTTTGCCTTCCATATTCACAACATCAACCTTCATAGCGACTACTCCCATTGAGCGCGTTCGCAAAATTACTGCTTACGCGCCTCCTTGATGACGACCAGGCCGCCTTTTGGACCCGGAACAGCGCCGTGAACGCCAATCAAGTTCCGTTCAACATCCACCAGCACAACTTTCAGGTTCTGGACGGTCACGCGGTCGTTACCCAGGTGGCCGGCACCACGCGCGCCTTTATAGACCCGTCCCGGCGTTGTGCCTGACGAACGGGAACCAGGGGCACGGGTACGATCAGATGCGCCATGAGTTTTGGGACCACCGGCGAAATGATACCGTTTAACCGGGCCTGCGAATCCCTTCCCTTTACTTGTGCCCAGCACATCAACATGCTCACCGACGGCGAAAACATCCGCCTTTACTGTCTCACCGACAGAAACGTCCGGGTTTTTCGTACGGAATTCTCGCAAAAAGTGCAGCGGGGGCAGGCTCGAGGTCTTCAAATGCCCTAGCTCGCCAGCGGTCAACCGTTTTGGATGGACTTCCCCAAAACCAAGCTGCACTGCCGAATAGCCTTCGCTCTCTGGACGCCGGATCTGGGTAACATAGCAAGGCCCAGCTTCGATCAAAGTAACGGGATAAGCGACACCGCTCTCATCGAAGATCTGGGTCATACCAATCTTCTTTCCAATCAGCCCTTTCAACATCCTCGATTTTTCTCCTTGGTAGAAAATCTCGTGAGACTGTCAGCCAGGGCTTTGGCTGCATCATCTCCCAGCAACACAGTTAATCGACTTGCCGCGGCCTTCGTTTTTGTCGGGCCCACGAACAACATCGTTCTTACGTTGCCGTAGCTACTTGCATCACCACTCCAACAACAAAATTACACGGAGCAGCGAAAACCTATTTCAAACTAAATTTTGATCTCGATATCGACACCCGCAGGCAAATTCAACCGCATCAACATGTCAATCGTCTTGGAGTCCGGATCTAACACATCGATCAGACGATTGTGAGTGCGGATCTCATAATGCTCGTGCGAATCTTTGTCGATAAAAGTGGAGCGACGTATTGTAAACCGTTCTACTTTGGTTGGCAAGGGTACGGGGCCAACGACTTTTGCACCTGAACGCTCGGCTGTTTCCACAATGCGTTTTGCAGATTGATCCAGCACACGGTGATCGTAAGCCTTCAGGCGAATACGAATCTTTTGCTTGGTCATGAGTTTACCTATTCGATGATTTTGGTGATGACGCCTGCGCCAACGGTCAGGCCGCCTTCACGAATAGCGAACTTCGAGCCTTGTTCCAACGCCACCGGCACGATCAACTCCACCGTCAGGTTCACGTTGTCTCCA
>JBJKRF010000016.1:0-16589 GCA_046704785.1 Anaerolineales bacterium
TGCTGCGCTTGCGCCAGAACCAGATCAATCAATTCATCGTGGCTCATCTGAGCCAAGTCGTTTCGGGTCATCGTGACCCTATCTTACCAAATCTCTTACCCTATCCGATAGGGTGTGAGTAGATACATTTACATAATAGCATTAACGTTCTAGTGCGTCCATTAGCTATATTTTGGGAAAGTGACTATGACAGTATCAGCAAATGTGCCCTTTTTTCTACTGGACGCTGGTGGAGTGGCCAAAATTTTTCCTTCTGCTTCCAATTGCATTAGGACATCTTTATAATTTCGCGCCACATACGGTTTACCGATACTATGTTGCCTATAGATTGTATCCAAAGATAATGTTTTTTCTGCAAAGTCCTGTAAGAGCATTTGAGCAAGGTCATCAATTGGGCGATTGAGTTCAAATAGTAGCGGGGTGGTTTTGTCCGCATGGTTATATTCAAATGATGCAACGCCTTGATTTGTAGAGGAGCTAGCTTTTGCCATTATGCCTTTCATGATGTTATAACCCGTAAAGTCCTTTGTTACAAAAATCAAGTGATGGCTAGGGCGGCCATCTGTTTCTCTCTTAAACCGAAATGGCAAAACAAACTGATAACCTAACTCTTTAAATGCCTGGCTTAACTCTTCTATGATTAGCAATTCTCTTTCATATGGCTTGAATTGAGAGAGCTTTGCTCTTAGTAGATTTGCCCTTTGTTCACCAAATAAAGCATCCATGTGATCTTTAACTTTATCATTTTGAAGCCCCATATTGATCCTGTTGTAATTAAAGAAGAAAATGCAATCACATCCCCAGTTTTGCAACACCGAATCAACCAAGCTTACGGAGAGCCCCTTATATCCCCAAGGATCTACGAATAACAATGTTGGAACAAGTTTCATATTTTTGAATTGATCAACCATTGCCATGTCAATTTCAATATTTGCTACTTGTGGCTGATGTTTTAAATTTTCTATTCCCGGTAATTGTTTAATTTCATTTTCAAGTGAGTGAGCATTACTTGGATCTTTATCGTTGAAAATTGTCACTAACATTTGTGACAAATCGGGATCGTTTATAGCCGTTTCTAAGACCAGTAATGGCGTCGACTTTGTATTATCTTCATATCGCCCTGGCCCGGCAAAAAGGTCGATATAAGCCAGTTTTCCACCAAAGCGTTTCTTGAGAGTTGATGTTATGACTTTTGCCCATGCCCAAAAATATTTTGAAACGATCTCTGCTTTAACAAGGGATGGTTCTCGAGGATCTTCAAAAAAATCATCTGTTGGCATAAATAATCCTCCCAAAGCTCAGTAGCTCAGCCATTTTATTTAGCGAGAAAACGTTACCCCAAATAATCCTTCAAATGCCGGCTGCGGGTCGGGTGGCGTAACTTTCTCAAAGCCTTGGCCTCGATCTGGCGGATGCGCTCGCGCGTCACGTTGAAATAACGGCTGACTTCCTCCAACGTGTGGTCTTTGCCGTCGATCAGCCCGAAGCGCAACTCCAGCACCTGGCGCTCGCGCTCCGAAAGGGCCGCCAGCGCGTGCTGCACCTGTTCGCGCAGCATCTCACGCGCCGCCGCGTCCATCGGTTCGAGCGCCTCGTCGTCCTGGATGAAATCACCCAGCTGGCTGGAATCCTCGTCGCCGACCGGGCCCTCCAGCGAAACCGGTTCCTCTGCCGAGCGCAGAATGCGGTCCACTTTGGAGGCGGCCTGCTCCCAGCGACGTTGAATGAGCGGGTCGAGTTCGGTCTCCTCGGATTGCGCGCGCAGGATGGCCTGCACGTCCGAGGCGGAGAGGTAACCGGCTTCCAGGGCCAGTTCTTCGATGGTGGGCTCGCGTCCGTACTGCTGGACGAGTTGGCGTTGGACGCGCAGGATACGAGTGATCGACTCGAACAAATGCACAGGGATGCGGATGGTGCGCGCCTGCTCCGCAATCGAGCGGTTGATCGACTGGCGAATCCACCAGGTGGCGTACGTACTGAATTTAAAACCTCGGCGCGGGTCGAATTTATTGACGGCGCGCAGCAAACCCAGGTTGCCCTCCTGGATCAAATCCAGGAACGAAATACCGCGCCCCAAATAACGCTTGGCCACGCTCACCACCAAACGCAGATTAGCACGGATCAAGGCCTGGTTGGCTTCTTCGGAGCGCGCCTCGATCACGCTCGAATCCAGATTCAAATCGTCCTCGCCGGGCAGGTTGCGATACAAACTGCGCTCTGTAGGACAGCTCGAGTCGTGTTGGGACAGGTATTTGGTGAGCCAGTTAGCCAGGTGAGGAGGCAGCGAGTACAGCCCCAAAAACAGGTTGAACGCATTGGCGGCCAGGCCATCCCACAGCGCATCCCGGCCCCACAGGCCATTGTCGAGGAAGGCCCGCAGATAGGAGGGAGAGTCTATATCCCAGCCCTGACGCAACGCTTGCGCTTCTGCCAGCACCAGTTTGATGTCGGGCAGATGGACGTTCATGCGCAGTGTATCCTCTTCCAGGCGCTTCCAAGATGTGATCATTTCATCCAGTACAGCGCGATAGACGGATGTGGCGTGATCGATGCCACGACGGTCGATGCGACGCGACAGGTTTTCGATCAACCGATGAGCCTCGATCATCGCCGCCAAACGGAATTCGCTATCGGCGTCCAACAGCTTGACCTGCCCGATTTCGCGCAGGTACAAACGCACCGGGTCCTCCGACAACTCCTCCGCCAGCGCCGGGTCCGATAGGTCGATAGTTTCCTCGGCCTCCTCGTTGAGTTCTTCTGCGCTCAGTTCGCTCTCGTCTACTTCGGCGGGCAGGTCTTCATTCTCGACCTCGGTTGCGTCGGGAATCAGGTCTTTCGGCTCTTTGATTTCACTTGGCAGTTTGCGGGGCATAAGCTCCATCACTTAAAACAGAAACAAAGGAACAATTGAGTTGAAAATCAGTCGCGGCTGCTCGAAGCCAGGTGCAGGTGTTGCAGCATCATGCGGTACTGTGAAACAAGCTCTACGTAGGTGCGCGCCAATGGGTCGCCATCTCGTTGCGCTTCCTGCTGCATAAAAAATAGTTGGTTGATGCTCTCGCTCAGTATGATCCGTCGCAACCGAATCACCTGCCGAAACAACTCGTCGAGCAGTTTGTCTAATAGAGGCTGTTCCACATGCCGCGCGCTTAGTTCTTGGTACAGGCCTTCCAGGTCGTGCGGCAAATGCGCCTCCACGTAACGTTGCGTCTCGGCAGCATCCTGCTCTTGCGACTCGCGAATCAAACCGAACACCACCTGATGGTCAGTATACTCGAAATCTTCGTTTAACAGGGCGTTCAAACCAGCCTGTTGCAGGCGACGGTCAAGACGGTGCAAAAGCGCCGGATATTTGAGCAGTACCGCCAGGCAATAAGTTCCCACCTCGCGGGAGGGATGCAGAGTCAACGCCACCTCGGGCGCTTCCGTCCTGGAAGAAGACTCTGCCCTTCGACGGGTGCCGCGCCGTAGCGGATGCCCCGTAGCCGCCCTACCCACCAAAGAGCGTTCGTCCACTCTCAGGCGGCGCGCCAGCATTTGACGGTACGAATCGCGTTCCACGGGACTGGGGAGATCCTCGATCAAAGGCAATACCTGCCCCACGATCTCCACTTTGACCTTGGCATCGTTCACATCCCGGTCGGCCAACAACGAATCAAGCACGTGCTCCACTACAGGCTTGGCCGCCGCGATTAGATTGCCCCAGGCCTCGCGATCCCGTTCGACGACCTCGTCCGGATCGAGTCCGTCGGGCAAAGCTGCCACACGCAGGTCCGCCTGTAAACGCGCCTCGTGGCGCAATAAGCCCCGTGCGTCGAAGCGAAGCTCCTGTTCGCGGTCCATCGAGGCGCGCGCTGCATCCAGGCCGCGCAAAACGGCCTTCTGCCCAGCGGCATCGGGGTCGAGCGCCAGTACGATCTTACGCGTGAAACGCTTGAGCAGGCGCATCTGGTGCTCGGTCAACGCCGTGCCCATGGGCGAGACCACGTTCTCGTATTTCGCCTGATGAAGAGCGATCACGTCCAGATACCCTTCGACAATCACAGCCTGATCGGCGGCGCGGATGGGCTTGCGCGCGCGATCCAGGCCATACAGTAAGCGCCCCTTGTCAAACAGCACCGTCTGGGGCGAATTCAAGAACTTGGGTTGGTCGTTCGGGTCAAGAATGCGCGCGCCAAAACCGGTCATCCGTCCGTTCTCGTCCCGGATGGGGATCATGATACGGTTGCGGAAGCGGTCATAATAACCGCCGGAGTCACGCTCTGAAAGCAGGCCAACGTCGAGCAAATCTTGCTCGGTGTAATTCTTTGTGCTGAAATACTTGAGGGCATTGTCCCAGCCTGCCGGGGCATAACCCAGGCCAAAGGTCTCCAGACTCTCACGGGTCAGTTTACGCTTTTCGAGCAGGTAGTCCAGCGCAGGTTGACCTTCGGGCGTGTTGAACAGCGCATTCCGATAGAAGTTGACCGCGTCTTCGAGCAAATTGCGCAGGCGTTGATTTTCCTCACGCTGCTCCTGCTTTTCCGGGCTAAACTGTTCAAGTTGCACGCCCGCACGTTCGGCCAGACGGTGCAAAACTTCCTTAAAGTCAAGGCCCTCTTTCTTCATCACGAACTTGAAAATGTCACCACCGTCATTGCACTCGCCAAAGCAGCGCCAAGTGCCGGTCTCCGGCCAGATGACGAAGGCCGGCGTGCGCGTATTCTGGTGAAAAGGGCAAAACCCGGTGTACGTCTTGCCGCTGCGGCGCAATTTGACCCCGGCCTCAGAAGCCAGGTCGACGATGTCGATGCGGGATTTGATTTCGTCGATAGAGGACATTTTCAGAAACAGCTCAGCAAACACAGAATCGAAAGTTGCCTCTATTGTAAAACGATTCTGCATATTAGAAAGCGCCTCCTGTGAAGAATGACAGGAGGCGCCGGCTAGACGGGGTAAATCTTGGAAAAGTTGTTTGTTTTAAAAGCCTTGACGTTTATACCGCGATGCCGCTTACCTTACGAACTACCATAACCACTTTGCCTTTGATTTCCAAGGGCTCAGTCTTATTGACGTAGATCGGCCCCATGGTCGGGTTCGCGGGTTGCAGGCGATAACGACTGCTTTCTTTGTAGAAATACTTGAGCGTGGTTTCGTCGCGGTCAGGAAGCCAAACAGCAACCATGTCGCCATTCTTGGCTTCAGCATTGTTTTCTACTTTACGCATGATCACAATGTCACCGTCGTTCACCATGGCATCGATCATTGAATCGCCCTGCACTTCCAGCGCGAAGAGGTCGCCGGTTTTCTTGACAGGCAACAGGCTACGCGCGATTTCCACACTTGACTCTGCATCGTAATAATTGAAGTCAGATGCAGGTACGGGAACCGGCGCACTCGCAACGATGCGTCCCATTACCGGAATGCGCAGCAGGTCGCTGACTGTTTCGACAGCCACAGAAAGCCGGTCGGCAATCTCGTTCAGCTTTTCAGGGACTACTCGCAAACCACGCGAAATACGCCGGTCACGTTCGATATAGCCCCATTTTTCGAGCTGTTCAAGATAGTAGTTGACAACTGAGGTCGATGAGATACCGGTTTGTTCGCCAATTTCCCGAATGGATGGCGGGTATCCCTTATCCTGGTATTTCTCCAGCAATTCCAGGATTTTGAGATGCCGTTCACTGAGACCTTTGCTTTTTCGTACCATCATCATTGTGCACACTCCTGAGCCTTTTGTCGCTCATGCGTTCTATGAATAGATAATACACGAACATCCGTTCGATGTCAAGGGGCAAATTTTGATTTTTTGATTGTCAGGGTATTCTTAAAGTCGGCGCAGATGGACAAAAAAGACCTCCTTCGGTTTTGTTTGTGCCAGCACACAAAACCGAAGGAGGTCGAAATGAAGTGCAGGCTGGTATTCGATGTTGGGAGCCTATTTGCCACTGAACGACAAGCACAAGCGCCGTGGGCTGAGATATTCGCTGGCATTGATCCTGATAATTATTTTATTGGCCAAAACATGTGGGGAGAGTCACCCAAGAAGTACCGGTCTATCCCTACTGCCAGACGTTACTACAATGCTCATCCAGCCGAAGTCCTGAACCTATTTCTACGACTTTAGGAACACCCTGGGCAGCACCAATAATGCCGATGAACGTACCATTGGTTGTGGTGGGTCAAAGAGCGTTATGGTTCCATGCGCAGCTACAAACGCGGGCAATCCGCTTTCAACATCAGCCATCGCATCGCATTTTGTGGCAATCATCTCTCTGAAGACCTCGACCTGGCAACCCTTGTTGCCTGAGCCTGACTTCACTCCCCAGAGTATTGTCAATCCTTGCATTCCGCGCATCTCTTTACCAGCTTTAAAACAGTCACATTGCACCCCTGAAAATCGTTTTTCTTCACTTGACCCACTTTCCATCCCCGTCTACAATTCAATGGCTCAACGCTGTGAAATTTCTCCCAAGGAGTTCCCCATGTCCGACTACCTCTTTCGCGGCACCCTGGCCGATCTCGATCCTGACGTGTACGAACTGGCGCAGATCGAGGCCGAGCGTCAGGCCCGCAGATTAATTCTGATCCCGTCCGAAAGCCAGGCCCCCATAGCCGTGCGCGAAGCCATGTCCTCCGCCTTCCAAAACATCTACGCCGAGGGGTATCCTGACGAGGAAATGCGCTGGATGGACGAGGCAGACCTGCTCGACTACCCGGCGCGCCTGGCGCACTACCGGCGCTACTCCGACCCACGCTACTATAAAGGCGTGGAATACGCCGACATCCTCGAATCATTGGCCCGCCGGCGCGCCGCCGAAGCCTTTGCCGCCAACGGTTACACCGCCGACCAGATCTACGTCAACGTGCAGGCGCTTTCCGGTGGCCCGGCCAACAACGCCGTCTACCATGCGTTGCTCAGCCTGGGCGGCACCGTCATGGGCATGAATCTGCTGCACGGCGGGCACCTGAGTCACGGCTCGTCCGTCAACCGCTCCGGCAAATGGTTCAAGGCGGTGCACTACACCGTCGATGAAAACGAGCGCATCGATTACGAGAAGGTGCGCGACCTGGCGCTGGAATACCAACCCAAACTGCTCATCGCCGGTTTCTCCTCCTATTCGTGGATTCCCAACTGGGAAAAGTTCCGCACCATCGCCGACGAAGTGGGCGGCTATCTGCTGGCCGACATTTCGCACATCGGCGGACTGGTGGCTGCCGGGGTGGTGCCCTCGCCGATCGGCATTGCGCACATCGTCACCTCCACCACGCACAAGACGCTGGACGGCCCGCGCGGCGCGGTCATTATGACCACCGACCCCGCCATCGCGCGCAAGCTCGACCGGGCGGTCTTTCCTGGCGAACAAGGCGGGCCGCATGTGCAGGTCTTTGCCGCACTGGCTCTGACCTTCAAGCTGGCCCAAACCGAACAGTTCAGGCAACTCCAGGAACAAACGGTGAAAAATGCCGTGGCCATGACCGACCAGTTGCAGAAACGCGGCCTGCGCATCCCGTTCGGCGGCACCAACTGCCACATGCTCAACATCGACTGCCGGCCTATCCGGGGCGAAGACGGCACTTCCCTGAGCGGCGACCAGGCGGCGCGCATCCTCGACCTGGTAGGCATCGTGGTCAACCGCAACACCATCCCCGGCGACAAGGATTCCCGCGACCCCAGCGGCATCCGTTTGGGCACGCCCTGGGTCACCCAGCGCGGTTTCACGGAACAGGACTCGCGCGCCCTGGCGGATGTCATCGCCGACGTGTTGCTGGCCTGCGCGCCGCACGCTGTGGATACCCCGCGGCACGGACGCCAGCGCCGCGCCAAACTGGATTTCGAGACGCTCAATACGGCGCGCCTGAAAGTGCGCGAACTGGCCGCCCGCGCCGGGGTAGACTTTACCTACGAACCACATGGCTATCCCCATTTCTATTTTATCGACGACAAAACCGCCAGCGGCGTTTTCGACCTGCGTGGACAGCGTGTACGCCAGTTTTTGGACTACACCGTTTCGTCGGATCTCTCTGCGCTCGCACCGGGCAGCACCCAGGCGACGAAGCTGTCCCTACCCGGCAGCGAACTGACCGGGACGCTGTCCTGCCTGGACGCCGAAAACTACCGTCTGACGGTAGACGCCAAAGACGCCGCGCGGGTGGCGCAATGGCTGCGCGACTTGTCGGATGGTTACCTGTCCCTCGACTTGCAGAACGGCAAGGACTTTTCGGCGCGGCGCATCCCCGGCCCGGTTGCTGTCACCGAGGCCACAGGGGCCGACGACCTGCCGTCCGCAGACGCATCCGCCCAAGGCCAGGAGAAGCCCTGGTTTATCGGAATCGAGCAAGCGGGGAGTCCGGCGACTGCGTCTCTGCCAAAATTCCAATGGTCCGAACCCGCTGAACTCCCGCTGAAACAGACTCCCCTGTACGAGACTCACAAATCCCTGGGCGCCAAGATGGTGCCGTTCGCGGGTTGGGATATGCCGGTTTGGTACACCTCGGTGGTGGAGGAACACCTGGCAACGCGCCAGGCAGCCGGCCTGTTCGATGTTTCGCACATGGGCGTTTACGATATCACCGGCCCCGACGCGGCTTCCTTCCTGGATAGCGTCTGCGGCAACGATGTGGGCGGACTGCTGCCCGGCGAGAGCCTGTACACGCATTTCCTGACCCCCGATGCCGACGTGATCGACGATACATTGATCTACCGCCGCGGCTGGCGAAACTTTCTGATGGTGGTCAATGCCTCGAACGACGACAAGGATCGCACCTGGTTGGAAAGTGTGCGCGACGGCAAGGTACGCGTCGACAATGAACGTCCCTGGGTTCGCACCTACGGCTACGAAGCTGTCATCCGCAACCTGCGCGATCCAAAGAGCGGCGACGACCGGCGCATCGATATCGCCTTGCAGGGGCCGAAGAGCCGCGACATCTTACTGGCGATGGGCGTCGACGACGAGACCCGAGCGCGCATCTTGAAACTCAAGCGCACGGAACTCTGCGACACGGTGGTCGGCAAGTTCGACCTGATCGTTTCACGCACCGGTTACACGGGCGAGAAAATGGCCTTTGAGTTGTTCCCGCACCCCGAGCGTGCCGCCGACCTGTGGGAGGCTCTCCTCAAGGTGGGTGAACCCTTCGGCGTTAAGCCGGCCGGATTGGGCGCGCGCGACTCGCTGCGCACCGAGGCGGGTTTGCCCTTGTATGGGCACGAAATGGGCGACGGCTCCGGAAAGAACGGCGGGCGCGACCTGGGTGTGGCCGAAGGCGGCTTCGGCTCGTACGTCAAGGTCTACAAGCCCTGGTTCATCGGGCGCGCAGCCTATCTGGCGCGTGAAAAGGAACGTCAAGGTGTGGTGGTACGCTTTCGTTTCGACGAGCAGCGCGTACATATGGCGCACAACGGCGATCCGGTGATGAACGCCGATGGCAAACAAATTGGCTGGGTTACCTCCTGCGCCATCGACAGCGAACGCTTCCTGACCGGCCAGGCCTACCTCGATCTTGCCCACATCGCTGAAGGAACATCTCTCCTCATCCATCAAGGCGGGAACCTGGAGCGGCCTGCCTCGTCGGCGAAGGTTGTGGCACGCTTCCCGAAGCTATAACCGCCGCATCCATATACATGCCCAAATGGCGGACTCTTCTCACCGAAGAGTCCGCCACATTCTTGTCAGCGAAAGAAGAACGATTTGATACGACACCGTTTAAGAACAATTTTGCAGGGAAACTGGATTCTGCTTCTCTTCCTCGTACTTGCTTTCGGCTCACTATTTCTGGGATTTTACCGGAATCAATGGGAAATGGCGCGCCCTAAAAAATTCAGTTCGTTCGAGAAGGATGTGGAGAGCTACATTCTGGCCCGTATGGTGGTCACCCGCCAGAGCGGACTATTCTCCTACGGCGGCCTTCTCGGCTGGGGAGATGTCGACCCTGCACATTATCAAGACATCAGCGATAGCGATTATTCGCACCAATACGACACCTACCTCAGCGATTCGTCCTTCCAGAATTACTGGCCCAAGGAATCCAATCCGGGCTTTCAGGGCCTCTTCTTCAGCCTCCTGGACCGTCTCAGCCCCTTTTCGCCTTCGATCAACCTGAGGCTGTTCCGCATGCTCACCTCCGGTCTATTCGCGCTGGCTCTGACAGGTCTCATTCTATGGTTCTACCTGGAATTTGGATGGCTGTCGGCGATCTGCGTTTTGGGATCATGCCTGGCTTCCCAATGGATTACGCTCTTTGGCCGGAATCTGTTCTTCTTTTCCTGGGCGTTCTACTTTCCCATGTTGGTGCTTTTGTTCCGCTTACGCAGCGAAGACCAGGGGAATCAACTCCTCGATAAGCGCTTATTCTGGTTGGTCTTTGGGCTGGTTCTGTTCAAATGTCTATTCAACGGCTATGACTTCATCACGCCCACGCTGGGCATGCTGGCCAGCCCAATCGTCTTTTATGGAATTCTGAACCGGTGGAATCGAAACAAATTCGTCAGACGTTTCGCGCTCGTCGTCCTGGCTTCGTTGCTGGCGATCCTTGCCAGCCTGCTGATCCTGACCATCCAGAATCTATTCGCCACAGGCAGCCTACAAGCCGGAATGGACTTCATCATCCAGACGATCTTTCGGCGTACCTACAGCGTCGGTGGCGGTTCGGCGGCCAACGCCGCGAACAACGTGAGCGTCTGGACGATTCTGCACATTTATCTAAACGAGTCCTATCTCGACCGCATCGATCTCCCCTTTTGGATGCTGATCCTCTTCTTCGCTGGCGTCTCCCTGATCTATCTGCTGCTGAATCGGCGACAGACTGACCCGCTGCGAATTTCCAAAGGCCGAGCGTTACTCGGCGTGCTATGGTTTTCCCTGCTCTCCCCGCTGAGTTGGTATATTATCTTCAAATCGCTGGCCTACTACCACACGCAGATGAACTACCTGCCCTGGGAAATGCCGTTCACGATCTTCGGATTCGGGCTGTGCGGAGTCGTCATTGCAAAAATTTTCGAGCGGCTGCGATGGCCCCTGCTATCTCGCAGAAAAACGCTCCCGCATTTACCTTAAAGAGCATCCATCGAGTGATAAACTATCCATATGCCCACTCATACTGTCACCGCCCAAGCCGCGCCGAATATCGCCTTCATCAAATATTGGGGAAATCGCGATCAGGCATTGCGCCTGCCTGCCAACGGCTCCATTTCCATGAACCTGGAGGGCCTGACCACGCACACGACGGTCAGTTTCCAGCCCTCGCTGGCCCTGGACGAATTGATCGTCAATGGGCACGAGATTACCGGTCCCGGCCTGGAACGGGCCTCCTCATTGCTAAACGAGGTGCGGGCGGCGGCAAACATCTCCTTTAAGGCAAAAGTCAACAGCGAGAACAATTTTCCCACCGGCGCTGGCATCGCCTCATCGGCCTCGGCTTTTGCAGCACTTGCTATGGCGGCCACCCAAGCCGCCGGGTTGGATTGGGACGAGGCGGCGCTCTCCCGCCTGGCGCGTCACGGGTCGGGTTCGGCCTGCCGCTCCATCCCCGGTGGATTCGTCGAATGGAAGATGGGCAGCGGCGACAAGGACTCTTTCGCCGTCTCCATCGCCCCCGCCGACCATTGGGCGCTGTGTGATTGCATCGCCGTGGTCAACACGGGAGCCAAATCGGTCGGCTCAACGGAAGGTCATGCACTGGCAAACACCAGCCCGCTCCAGGCCGCGCGTCTGGCAGATGCGCCGCGCCGCCTGGATATTTGCCGTCGCGCTGTTTTGGGCAAGGACTTCGACGCGCTGGCGAATGTCATCGAACTGGACTCGAACATGATGCACGCCATCATGATGACATCTACACCACCGCTCGTCTATTGGGAAGCAGGATCGCTAGATGTGATCCACGCCGTGCTCGCCTGGCGCAAAAACGGCACACCGGCTGCCTTCACGGTCGACGCCGGCCCCAACGTCCACGTGCTTTGCCCACAAACGGAACAGGCCCGTATCGTCACCGGGCTGAAAGAAATTCCGGGGGTACAGAAAGTGCTGACGGCGCACCCCGGCGGCCCGGCAACGTCGGTCGCTTGAGTTTACCGGTTCCTTGGGGCAAATGGAAGTGGGAAGGCGCAATTTGCCTGTGCCAAACGCAGGTACGCACGTGGCCGCGAGCATTATATAATACAGGGCAACCAAGGAGTATGGAAGATGATGCCAAAGAAAACCAATCGCTACAAGATCGCATCCGTCATTCTGGCAATCGTGCTATCGACCCTGGCCTGCCAGGCAGTGCAAGGTACGGCGGTTCCACCGCCGACGGCCACCCCTACGAATACGCCCTCCGCACCGCCGCCGACAGCCGGGCCAACCCTTCAAGCCCCGCCAGTGACATCCAAGGAGCCCTTTAAGCTGACCGGTTCCTTTCAATGGACCAGTGAGATTCAGGGCACTTTTTCAGACAACATTCTCTTTTCCGAGCGACAGGTGATTCTGACCGACCTGCATGGCTTCGTCACACGCGACAGGAAATGGGAATTGCCCGTCGATTCCCAGGTGATCGGATACGTCCAATACGACCCGAAAACGGCCAGCGGCACCTACGAACTCTCCCTGCCCGAAGTGCCGCAAGCCACATTCAACGACGTGGACAATAACAACCAGCAGGATACCGGCGTCCAGATTTTCGCGGTGGACTACGAACCAGTCATCTATGGCAGCCCCTTCGAAGTTGGCGACGACCGCCTCCGCGGCTGGCCCAACAACGACGCTTCCATCAAGACCGACCCCAACTAAGACGACGAAGTCGTCGGCGGGAACATCATCATCTGGTCGCCGGACAGCCACCAGGAATTCCCGACCGGATTCGGCCCTGACGGAAAGTTGTTCACGGCGGATGATCCGGTTGCGCCGGTGCCGGCAGGCTACTCCGTTGTGGACCTCGACACCACCCCGTTCACCTTCTCCCAGTCGCCGCAAGAGAACGTCCCCCTCTACGAGGCCCCCGACGTCGGCCCGCACGACTTTTCAAGCGAAACCTACACCCAGTCCTTCGATGATCTGGTCAATTTCTTGAAGACCAATTACGCCTTTGACGGTATCCAGGGTAAGGAGCCCAATTGGGACCAACTGGTCGCCAGCATCCGGCCGCGCATTCAGCAAGCCGAGCAGAATCACGACGCACAGGCTTTTTACGAAGCGTTACGCGATTTCACCTACGGATTCAAGGACGGCCATGTGGGCCTGGACGGCGGCGACCTGTCTACCAAGGATTTCCAGACGCACTACCTCGGCAGCCTGGGCTTCACCGTCCGGGTGCTGGACGACGGCAAGGTGATGGTCGACTCGGTGCTGTCGGGCGGCCCGGCTGAATCAGCCGGGATGAAAGTCGGAGCGATCATCGACCAATTCAACGGCAAACCTGTCATGGACGTTATCAATGCAGAGCCGTTGTTCTTCGGCCTGGAGTCGTCTGATGTCGCCATCCTCCACAGCAAAGCCATCATGCTGACCCGTACCACGCCCAACGGGCAAGCCACCGTCTCCTTCACCAACCCAGGTGGGCAGGCGCAATCCGCTACATTGACGGCCACCCCAGAGGTGGATACGCTGCTGAAGCAATTGGGCTACAACCAGAACAACGACCTGCTCCCTGTGCAGTTGCAGACTTTGAGCGTGAATGGTAGCGACATCGGCTACATCCAGGTCAATTCCAACCTGGACGACATCAACCTGATCCTGCGGCTCTTTGAACGCGGGCTGAAAGACTTCCAAAAAAACAAGGTCTCCGGACTGATCATCGACCTACGGAATAACGGCGGCGGCACACCGCTTGGGCTGGCCGGCTTCCTGACCAATCAGACCATTACCCTGGGACAGTTGGAATACTACAACAAATTGACCGGGAAGTTCGAAGCGCAGGGCATTCCAGACCAGATCTTCCCCAACCAAGACCAGTACCACTTCGACAAGCTCGCCGTCCTGGTGGGCCTGAATTGCGCCAGCGCCTGCGAACTGGAGGCCTACGGCTTTAGTAAAGTGCCCGGCGCGATGATCGTCGGCGAGTATCCGACGGCGGGCATCGAAGCCGAAGTATCCAAAGGACAGGTCAAGATGCCGGAGGGAATCAACATGCAATTTCCCACTGGGCGGGAAGTATTACCCGACGGCTCACTCTTCCTCGAAGGACAGGGCGTTCCACCGACCATTAAAGTGCCGGTGAATGAAGCCACCGTTCTATCGAACGACGACGTGGTGCTGCAAGCGGCTGAAAAGGCAATTCTCGGCCAATAAATCGAACCGGAGAGGGCGTTTTTCGAAGAATCTCGAAAAACGCCCTCTTTTCAGGCAGAACCAGCAAGAGGAAACCTGGAAATAGGATTAAATGGCGTCCCCAAAAGGGACGTTTTGCTTTAAACTATAGGGGGCTCTTATCATTTTTGTTCGCGGCTCAGGGAGACTAGACAATGACGATTCGACATTTCTTTTCTGCACTCATCCTCGCCATCCTGCTATCAGGATGTAGCTCCATACAGATTTCGTTTAATGCAACTCCCCAAGCAACATCGGCCGGTACCGAAGAGGCTCAGGCCCACGCCTCCGCTACGTCCACGCCTGCATTTACTTCCACTCCCTTGCCAACAGCCACCTCCACGCCAACAACGATCCCCAGCGATACACCCACTTCCACGCCTTCGCCCCAACCAACGGCAGCCTTCCCGGTACTGCCGGGCACACCCGTCCCAGACCTGGGCTTCTCGACGATTGGCATGACCAATGTCGACCAGTTGAGTCCGGTGCTCACCGTCCTGAACACCCGCCCCTGGCAAATTGCGATCACGCCCGATCGGCAGAAATTCTTTGTTGCTGCCGCCAACGGCATCTCCGTGTACGACCAGAGCGGCAGCCTGCTGGCACGCTGGCAAAACATCTTCACGTATGACATTGCATGTGATACCTGCCTGAGCGTCGACGCGGACGGAAGTCGCTTCGCCGTCATCACCCGCAATAACGGCGCCTGGGAGGCGCGGGTTTACGGCGTGGAGGGAACAGCCGCCAGCCTCGTCCAAACCATCCCTGTCGACGGCAACTTCCTCACCGGCACAGACCCCGCCGCCGTCGCCCTCTCGCCAGACGGCAACTTCCTGGCAACCAGCGCCGGAAACACCGGCCACCTGCAAGTCGTCGACCTGCAGGGTCACCAGACCGTCCTAAAATATATCCGGCACGCCGACGCCACGTACTTTTCACCCGACGGCTCGCGTTTCTTCGTGCGCATTGGGCGCGAACTTCTCACCTGGCATACATCCAACTGGAAAAACCCAACCAACCTGATCCTGCCGCGCGAAGACAGCCCTTTGGCCTTCTCGCCTGATGGCAAACTGCTTGCCGTCGCCCTGCCCTCGCGCCTGCGTATTTACGCGCTCGACAGCCTCCAAATTGCCCGCGAAATTTCCATCCAACCGCTGACCGCATCCACGCGCACCTGGGAACTCACTTTCCTCGACAACCAAACCGTGCGCGGGTATGGCGTTCGTTGGGATGACAAACACACAATAGCGACGGCGGACACCGTTGAATGGAATGTTGCTACGGGGGACACAATTCGCCAAACAACCAGTGAAACAAACTCCCCCGATGCATTCAATGCGTTATATGGCTTTTCCGTCCCGATAAATTCCCCTAATGACATTCAGTTGGGCGACTACCGGAACTTTGGCTTTGTCAGCGCCGACACATTACTGGTCGACTCGGCCCATTCGGCTTGCTGGCTCCAATTGAGCAACGGCCAGGAACAATGCTTTAGCGACCCCGACCACGCCGTGGTGACCTCTGCCATCGGGGCTTACAAAGAAATTCCACAAAGCACCGGCATTGTGCTTCAATCCTGGAAGGGCGATACCCTACTCGAAGTCGGGCGCTATCATATTGCCGCCATCAGCCACAACGCCGATTACATCATGGTCGACCTCAACGGCCTGAGCGCAGACCTGTATATCAAAGGAGATAAACTTCCCACGGTCTCGGTGGCGGGCACCTTCCAAACTTTCGTCGAAAATAACGACTTGCTGGCCTACTCGGCCAAACAGCGCTCCGGCGTTGTCTCCATCACACTCTTCGACAAGAACGCCCATAAAGTTTTGTGGCAGAAAATCAGCCACTTCTTCCTCAAACCTATGGTCATGGCCGGGGATGGTTCCCTGTACTTCCTGACGGAAGACACGCTCCAGAACCAGTTCATCCTGAACCTTGTCCAGCCGGGCGGCTCCTCGACACAACAGATTGTCCGTCTCAACCGGGTAGCAGAGATCGAATCGATGGCCTACTCCCCCACGACCAACCTGTTCGCCTTTGGCCTGCAGGACGGCACCGTGCTGATCATCACGCAAGAAGGCCAACAAAGCGCCACCTTCCAAGGCGCCTACGGCCCCGCAACAGCCGTCTCGTTCACGCCCGATGGTCGCTACTTGGCTGTTGCCAGCCAAGACGGCGTCAGGGTATATGCTGTCATGCCATAGGCGCTTATAGCGGCTACATCGACAAAAGATTGTCGATAAGACTACACGGCAAGGCCGAGAGTTTGGAGGAGGTTGTGCATTTCGGTTTGGAGATTGGCATAGTGGATATCGGCCTGACTTTGAT
>JBJKRF010000017.1:0-10596 GCA_046704785.1 Anaerolineales bacterium
GCCAGAGTATAACAACCGCCCACATCAGGGCCTGGCGATTCCGGGGTTGTCACCCAACGAATTCGCCAAGCGTATCTGGCTCATGTAACTATGTTGTTAATGTGCAAGATGATACTGACTAAGACAACAAAAGGCTTTTCCTCTGGTAAATTAGATTGTCGGGTTTTGAAATTGCGTGAATTATTTTCACAAAATTTCAGTACAATATACGTATATGTCCAACTACTGGACAGAGGGATCCATGGATAACCGTCACCAGGAATTGCTTGCTCAAGTGGCAAGTTTATATTATGAACATGAACTCAAGCAGGAAGAAATCGCGGTCCGTACCGGGTATTCGCGTTCCATGGTTTCGCGGTTACTGACAGAGGCGCGTGATAAGGGGATCATCGAAATTCGTATTAACTATCCGCTGGAACGCTGCCTCGATATCGAAGATACGCTCCAGCAGGCGCTCGATTTGCGCCTGGTACGTGTGTTGACCCGCGGCACGTTAGGGGACGGGCAAGTGCTGCGTAAACTTGGCGCTATGGCGGCCAATCAAATCGAGGAACTTGTCAGAAAAGGCGTCAAACGCATTGGCGTTTCATGGGGAACGGCGCTTTGGGAAACAGCCAGCGCCGTCCAGAAATTGAATTACGCTGATACGCGCATCTACCAGGTCGTCGGTTCTTCCAGGTCGCTTGACCCGGAAATCGATGGCCCAAATTTGGCGCGCCATCTGGCTGAGGCGCTGGGAGGCCAGTATTTCACCATCCCGGCTCCGTTGGTCGTCGAAAATCAGGTGACCCGCGATGCGCTTTTACACGAGCCCTCCGTCGTGCGGATTATGCAGGAAGTGACGCATCTCGACCTCGTGCTGGTTGGAATCGGATCACTCAACCCCGATGCGTCCAGTTGGGTGCGTTCCGGCTACCTCGGGCGGGAGCAAGTGTTGGAACTGTCGAGGCAGGGAGCCGTCGGAGATGTGTGTGGAATCTTTTTTGACCAGGATGGAGCCATCCTCGATACCCCTTTCCGAAATCGGGTTATCAGCATTAGTAAAACCGACCTGTTGAACGTACCTCTCAAAATGGGTGTTTCTGCAGGTGAAGCCAAAATTGCGCCGATTCTGGCAGCCTGTCGCGCCGGACTCGTGAACTGCCTGGTCACCGACGAGGTGGCCGCGCTGGGACTTCTCCAGATGCTCCGCTCAAAGTCGAAAAAAGCGGTCTGAAGAGTTCTTGGCTTTTCCGGAAAAACCCTGCCAAGCCCGCTTGATTGACCAATCTGTATGAATGTGGAAACTTTTTGACAGAACCTACCTGACGCCGAGCACGGTCACCCCCAGGCCGCGGCGGAAGCGCCGGAATTTCCGGCGCTTTTTTCATTCCTGTGATATTCTTGCGTATCCCTTTGTCCGCAACGGGCGCGACTCTTCTCCTGCAAAGGTTTCCTCACGATGGACATAACTCAACTCTCTGAGAAGTTTTCCGAGCATTTTGGCGACCTGCCGCGCTGGATCGTGCGTGCGCCTGGACGGGTGAACCTGATCGGCGAGCACACCGATTACAACGGCGGATTCGTGCTGCCGGTGGCGATCGACCGTGAAGTGCGTATTGCCCTGCGTCCGCGAGAGGACCGGCATGTGTGTATGCTGGCGCTGGATTTCGACCAACAGACGGACGAATTTTCCCTGGACGACATCCAACACGCGGCGCTTGGCTGGAGCAACTACGTTCGTGGCGTGGCCGATGTGTTGCAGAAGGCCGGCCATACGTTGACCGGCGCGGATTTGTTGATGAGCGGGGACGTCCCCATCGGCTCCGGCCTCTCGTCCAGCGCGGCGCTGGAAGTCTGTGCAGCGCTGGCTTTTCAGACCGCCAGCAGTTTCGAGCTGGGCCGTGTGCAAATGGCTTTGGCCTGCCAGCGGGCTGAAAACCAGTTTGTGGGAGTCAAAAGCGGAATCATGGACCAGTTCATCTCGGCCCTGGGGCATGAGGGCCACGCCTTATTGATCGACTGTCTCGATCTATCGTACCGGAACGTTCCATTGCCGGACGGTGTAACCGTCATGGTCTGCGATACCATGAAGCGTCGCGGACTGGTCGATTCGGAGTACAACACGCGCCGCGCCGAATGCGAGGAAGCCACGCGTGAAATGGGCGTTCAATATTTGCGTGAAGTTTCGGCGGCGCAGTTCGTAGCGCACGAAAGCAAGTTGCGCCCAGTGGTGGCCCGGCGTGCGCGCCATGTGATCACCGAGAACGCGCGCGTGCTTTCTGCCGTGGAGGCTGCAAAGGGCAGCGATGTGGCTGCTTTGGGACGTCTGATGGACCAGTCGCATGTTAGCATGCGCGATGATTTCGAGATTTCCTGCCGCGAACTGGACTGGATGGTCGAGATCGCCCGTCGCCAGACCGGGTGCTACGGCTCCCGCCTGACCGGCGCCGGTTTTGGTGGCTGCACCGTCAGCCTGGTGGCGCAGGCGCAGGTGGCGGCCTTCCGGGAAAACGTCGCCAGGGAGTACGAACAGGTTAGCGGACGGTCTCCCAACATTTATGCCTGCCAGCCAATGGACGGTGCTTCACTTGTGGCGTAGAATGAAATGATGGGCTTTCTTCCCGCTGAACTTCTGCGTGCCTACCGCGCCGGGACCTTCCGCCTTGGCGCTTCGCCGCGTGTCAAAACCCCCGACGAGGCGCTCGACTGGGTCAACGAGCGCGGATTCGTCTATTTCTGGCCGATCAAGGGAATCACGTTTCCCAACCTGTGGACGGCAGTTGCCGGAGAGCGTCCGGTAGCCGACGCGCACGACGATCCGGGGCATGTGACCTGGGGCTGGAAGGACGATGCGCTTGGTAAGCGTCGCTGGTATTATGCCAAGATCCTGCGTAAGAAAGCCACGATCATTTCGCTGGCGGTCGCCCCGTATTTTTATGCTTTGAGCGAGAATTACGGCTCGCCGGAAGAAGACCACTTGATGATGTACGAAGAAGGCCGCCTGACGATGGCCGCGAAGCTGGTCTACGAAGCTTTGCTGAAGGACGGCGCGATGAACACCCTCGACCTGCGCAAAGCGGCTCACCTGACCAGCAAACAGAGCGATAGCGAATTCAACCGCGCGTTGGAGGTCTTGCAGGCAGATTTTAAAATTTTGCCGGTAGGCGTGGCGCAGGCGGGAGCCTGGAATTATGCTTTTATCTACGACATCGTGGCGCGTTACGATCCGGAATTGCCGGAGCGAGCGCGTCTCATCGGAGAGGCCCAGGCGCGTGAGAAACTGGTGACGTTGTATTTTCGCAGTATAGGAGCGGCGCAGTTGAGGGATGTGACAAAACTTTTCGGGTGGGGAAACGAGATTACGCAGCGGGTGATTAAACGCCTGGTAGACGGTGGCGCGCTGACGGGAGGCCTGCGCCTGGAGAAGCAGGCCGGGGAGTGGATTGCGCTCTCGTCGCTGCTATAGGCTTGAGGCGCGCCCCGGCTTCGATCGACTTCCCGATTGCCCGATTCGAAAAACTGATGTATAGTTGCTTCTAACGAGGAGGGAATATGGACCCTGAAAAGACCAAAACACTCGAAAGGGCACTGGCGCTACTAAAAGAGGGAAAGAAACCCGACGTTCGCTTGGTTTTGATGCCGTTCGTCAAGCAAAATCCGGAAATTGCCGAAGGCTGGTATTTGCTCGGCTTTGCGCTTACCGACCCGGAAAAGCGCTTGTATTGCTTTCAACAGGTGCTGCGCATCGACCCGTCGAACCTGCAGGCGCAGAAACAGATTGCCAAGTTGCGCGCGGCACAGTCGGCGCCGCCAGCGACTCCGGCTAAACGGGCCTCTACCGGCAAGAAGGGATTCCCGGTTTGGCTCTGGGCGCTGGGCGGCGGAGCGCTGGTGGTGGTTTGCTTTGCTGCTTTTGCCCTGTGGTACGTCTTCACCAATTTTTTAACTGCCTCGAAGGCCTCGCTCGAACCGCCAGTAGCGGCCCAGCCTGCTGTTGCCACAGCGACCCCGGATGGTTCTACCCCCACGTTAGCGCCGACCAGCCCCCCGGCGTTTACACCGGTCTTTCGCGGCAAGCCCTGTCTTTTCGATATTCCCCTGAGGGCTCAGGTGCGCTGCGGAATCGTCAGCGTCCCGCAGAATCGGCAGAAGAACGACCTGACGAATTTGATCGACCTGCCCGTGGTGGTCTACCAGAGCGCCAAGCCCAATGCCGACGTGATCATCTACCTGCAGGGCGGCCCCGGCTCCGAGAGTATCGACTGGTCGCTTTCCTGGTTCCAGGATTATGTCACGCCCATTTTGCAGGATTACGATATGGTCTTTTTCGATCCGCGCGGCACGGGGCGCTCGGAACCGCGCCTGGATTGTCCCGAGCTGAATACGGTCTTTCTGGGGTCTTATTTTCAGAATCAATCTGCGGATCAGGCCTTTGCCAATTTCACCAACGCCTGGGGCAAGTGCCACGACCGCTTCCTGGCGGGCGGCATCGATGTCTCGGCGTTCAATACCACCGAAAGCGCCGCCGACGTGCGCGACATCGCCGTTGCCCTGGGATACAAAAAAGTGAATCTGCTGGGAATCTCTTACGGCACACGCCTGGCGTTGACGGTCATGCGCGATCACCCGGAGATCGTCCGTTCGGCGGTGATCGACTCGGTAGTGCCAATGGAGTCGAAGATGTTCGACGATCGGGCCATCGACGTGGAATATGCCTTGAACAAAGTGTTCACAGATTGCGCCAACAGTCCGCGCTGCAACAGCGCCTACCCCAATCTCAGCACCGTTTTCTACCAGTTGATCGAACGCTTCGACCGGAACCCCGTCAACGTGAAGACGTACGACCCCTACAGCGACTACGTCTCTTCCATCAGCGTCAACGGCGTGGATTTGCTGTCGGCTGTTGTGGCGGGCTTGCATACCTCCCCGCTGGTGCCGGTCATCCCGAAGGCTATTTACGACATCCAGAACGGCGATTACACCTTCCTTAGTTACGCGCTGGGCGTTTCCGGCGGTTCCTACGATACCTTGAGCATGGGGACTTATTTTGCCACGACCTGCCCCGAACAGGTCTACGCCTCCACGCCAGCCCAAATGGACGCCGACCTGGGCGCGCCGGGCCTGATCAAGACCTACTCCCTTTCGTCCATTTTTGGCAGCACGCAGCGCGTCTTCGACCTGTGCAACGCCTGGAGGGCCGCAGCGCACGACCCGCGTGACAGCGCCCCGGTCACGGCGGATATTCCCACGCTGATCATTTCCGGGCAGTACGACCCGACCACCCCCCGTCATGGACGGTGAAATCGTCTCAAAGGACTTGCCCGACAGCTATTTCTACGTCATCCCCGGCGAAGGGCACGGCGCTACGGTCGATAGTCCCTGCGCTTTGAATATTGCGATGGACTTCATCAAGGACCCCAGCCGCGAGCCGAATCACACCTGCCTGGATGACCTGTCGTTCGGCTTTTTCACGCCTTACGACGGCAAACAACCCGTGGCCGTCGTCCCGCTGACGGAGCCCTCCATGCGCCTGAAGGGAGTCGTCCCCGATGGCTGGAAAAAGCAACTTCCCTATACGGCTTATTACCGGCGTGCCTATCTCTTCGACCCCACGATGGTGGAATTTATGTCGTATGCTGCGCCCAAGAACATCACCGTCAGCTACCTTCAAGCGAGTTTCGAAAGCAGCGGTTTCGACGAGACTCCCACGAAGACAGATTCCTATTCCGCCAACGGGCTGGATTGGACGATTTACGGTTCCAAGTTCAACGGGGAACCGGTTGTCCTGGCTCTGGCCGAGGTGAACGCCTCGCGCACGATTGCGCTTGCCATGGTGGTTTCTGCCCCAGAGCGGGACGCTTATTATCACGGTCTGTTTTTGCCGATGCTGGACAAACTCCTCCCTATCCAGTAAGTTACCGTGAAGAAGATCGACGGCCCGTGTGATTTCTACGCGGGCCGTTTCTATTCGTGTTCCTTTCGGCGGCTGTGCGCGATGTAGAACCGGTTGGGGTCATTGCGGAAAGCTTCCAGGCAGAACCCTGTGCAGAAGTAAACCGTCTGGCCCTGGTATTCGGCTTTGGGATACCATTTGGCGTCAGCCGTCATCACGCGCCCGCAGACGGTCAAGGGCGTGAAAGGAGCCTCGGTCGGAGGGGCAGAGTCTGCTACGGGTTTGGGAAAATCATTCATGATGACAATGCGGCAAGATAGATTTCGAACGTCTCATGGTCATTGACGTTCCCGTCGGCAAACGAACGCGGATCGATCTGATAGAAGACGGCTGTTTGCCACCATTTGAGAGCGGGCATATCGCATAGCCTTAATCCAGACTGCGTTAACTCATTAGCCTTCCGACCAGTTTCGCGCAAGGCCGGGTAAAGACCTCTTGTTCGTGAGGCGCATCGGGCAATTCGGAGGTCAGGTCTTGCCCGGCGAAATGTAATTGCTCGTGTAAGCCACTGCGCCATTTGGGGCAATCAGTGACGTCGTACACCAGTCCTTCGTGCGCGATCCAGACGCGCGAGCCGCGCTCGCCGGTGTTGCGGCGCAGTTCGGTTTGGGTGATAAGGCGGTCGGTTTCCATTGTGCCTGCATTATAAAGAGATTTTTTCGATTCGGCATAGCAGATTCGGCGTAGTTGCCATATCTTATCTTTGAAACCCACCTCTTGACAAATACTTTCCATCGCGTATAATTGCTTTTTGAAACTATTAGAAAAGGAAATGAATGTCAGCTCTTGCCCAAAATACCGCCTATGAGGTATTCGAATCGGTTCCGCTGCTGATGCGCGTGATTCGGGCCAAGTTCCACGAACAACGCGCGACGGAGATTTCCGTGCCACAATTCCGTGCGTTGGCCTACATCAACCGGAACGCGGGCGCTTCGTTGTCGGAGCTTGCCGGACATATCGGGCTGACGCTGCCATCGATGTCCAAACTCATCGATGGATTGGTCAATCGCAACCTGGTCCAACGTAACTCGCACAGCGAAGACCGTCGCAAGATTTGCTTGCGCCTCACTGCCGAAGGACAGGACGAACTCCGTCTGGCCCATGACCATACCCAGGCTTTTTTGGCGGAAAAGCTGTCTGATTTGAGCGAGGACGATTTAAAAGCCATTTTCCATGCAATGCAAGTTCTCAGGGGGCTGTTTATCACGAATCCGGAAAAGGAAATTATACAGAATACCGAGTAGCCGCCTATGAACATTTTGGAGGTTAAGCATCTCACCCGTCGATTTGGCACTCTGACCGCCGTCGACGGGATTGATATTATTGTCCAGGAAGGGGAAATTTTCGGGCTATTGGGCCCGAACGGGGCCGGAAAATCGACCACCCTGAAAATGTTGACCACCTTGCTGCCGCCAACCGAGGGGACGGCAAGCGTGGCCGGGTTCGACATCGTCCATCAAGCGGGGAGCGTGCGGCGGGTGATCGGGTACGTCCCGCAGCTTCTTTCGGCAGATGGAGCGCTCACCGGCTACGAGAATCTGCTGATTTTCTCCAAGCTGTACGACATCCCGCGAAGCGAGCGGCAGGAGCGCATTCACCAGTCGCTGGCGTTGATGCAATTGGAAAACGCTGCGAATAAACTGGTGAGCACCTATTCAGGCGGCATGATCCGTCGTCTTGAAATTGCCCAGTCCATGCTGCATCGTCCGCCCATCCTTTTTCTGGACGAACCGACTGTTGGTCTCGATCCGTTGGCGCGTAATTCGGTGTGGGAGCACATCCGGCAGCTTAAGTCGGCGTATGGCACGACAATTCTATTGACCACGCATTACATGGAAGAAGCCGACAGTTTATGTAATCGGGTGGCAATTATGCACGAAGGCAAGTTGGCTGCTATCGGTAGTCCGGCGGAACTCAAGACCTCCATCCACAAGGAGGCTGCAACGCTCGACGATGTCTTTGCTTATTATGCCGGGGCAGAACTCGAATCTTCAGGAGGTAGTTTCCGTGAGGTCTCAAGAACAAGGCGTACCGCACGTCGGGTGGGATAACCCATCCCTGGGCGGGAGTAGTTTCCTCGACAGTATCGTCCAGTTTTTCGACAAGACCTTCGTCGTTGCCGAACTGGAAATCCGCAAATTGCGCCATGAACCGACCGATTTGTTTACGCGTGCGGTTCAGCCGGTGCTCTGGCTGCTGGTATTCGGACAGGTTTTGGGCCGTGTCCGCGCCATTCCCACCGGTAACGTGAGTTACCTGGATTTCATGTCACCGGGCATCCTGGCCCAGAGCGTACTGTTCATCTCGATTTTTTACGGGATCGCCATCATCTGGGAGCGCGACTTGGGGATTGTGCACAAGTTCCTGGCCAGCCCTACGCCACGCGCCGCCTTGGTGTTGGGGAAAGCCATCTCTGCCGGAATCCGCGGTCTTTCGCAGGCGATCATTATCTACGTGCTGGCGTTGGTCTTGGGCGTCAAAGTGAATTGGAGCCCGCTTTCTCTGATTGGCGTGTTGATGACGGTCATATTGGGCGCCGCGTTGTTTTCTACGTTTTCGTTGATCATTGCCTGCATCGTCAAAACCCGCGAGAAATTCATGGGCATCGGCCAGGTGTTGACGATGCCACTCTTTTTCGCCAGCAACGCCATTTACCCGATTGCGATGATGCCGGGCTGGTTGCAGGTCATATCACGGATCAATCCGCTGACGTACGAAGTCGATGCTTTGCGTGCGCTCATGCTGGTGGGTGAAACCAGCGTCAATGGCATTGGTGTGGATGTCCTGGTGTTGGTGCTGGTTTCGACTGCATTGATCTATCTTGCCAGTCGGTTTTATCCCAGAGTCGTGATCTGATACAGAAGAATTCCGTTGAAATTTCCTGTGAGGCTGTCTGGCGCGTTTTACGCGTTATGCAGCCCGTAATTTAATTCGGCACGTTGGTTTTCGAAGAGTTGCACTACTCATTCGAAGGAGAGAAGCAAGTATGATGGAGACGATGGACTCCAACTATAAATTATTTGGTAAGACCATTGCTTACAAGTGGATCGTGCTTAGCGTGACGACCATTGGTGCATTGATGGCCGCCATCGACAGCACGATCGTCATCCTGGGGCTGCCCGATATGTTGGTCAAACTGCATGCAGACCTGATCGAGATGATCTGGGTCATTATGGGATACATCCTGGTAAGCACCGTCTTTTTGTTGACCTTTGGGCGTGTGGCCGACATGTTTGGTCGGGTGCGGATGTACAATCTCGGTTTCGTCGTTTTTACGATCGGGTCGGCGCTGTGCGGTTTTTCGGCGGATGCCACCCAACTGATTCTCTTCCGGCTGGTGCAAGGTGCAGGCGCGGCCATGATGGTCGTCAACAGCGTAGCCATCATTACCGAAGTTTTCCCGCCCAACGAACGCGGCAAGGCGCTGGGCATCAATGCTGTGACCTTTTCGTTCGGCGGCGTAATTGGCCCCGTTCTTGGCGGATTGATTTTGTCCGTGGCTGACTGGCGCTGGATATTCTTCATCAATGTGCCGATTGGAATTGTCGGCGCGATATGGGGCTATCGCGCTCTCAAGGAAATGAGCCTCGGTGTGAAAGGTGAATCTTTTGACGTGATCGGAACGGTCAGTTTCAGTGGCGGTTTGACTGCGTTGCTCATTGCTCTGACGTTGGGGATTCAGTTCGCTTTTACCTCGTCACCTATTCTTGGCCTGTTTGCCGTTTTCCTGGTAGGTGTGTCCACCTTTCTCTGGTGGGAGTCGCGTGCGAGTAATCCTGTGCTCGACCTGTCCCTGTTCAGCAACCGTGTCTACAATTTCTCGGTGCTGGCAGCCATGATGCAATCCTTGGCGTTGTTTGCGGTCAATTTTCTGGTTGTTTTCTATATGCAGGGCGTGTTGGGATATGACCCTCTCAAGGCAGCTTTGTTATTGATCCCATTGCCTGTAATGACTTCCATTGTGGCTCCGATTGGTGGCAATGTGGCGGATCGGATCGGCGCCCGAATCCCCGCCACGATTGGGCTATTGATCCAGGGAGTTGCCTTGGTCTGGTTTATGCAATTGACGCCGGATACGCCTTACTGGCAGATCGCGCTTGGATTGGGATTGATGGGGTTCGGGGGCGGTTTGTTCTATCCGCCGAATACCAGCGCCGCGATGAACGCTTCTCCCAAAAACCGCCTCGGTATCGCTTCGGGGACGTTGGCTACGCTGCGCCAGGCCGGCATGGTGACCAGTTTCGCGCTTTCGCTGGCAGTTGCTGCCAGTAGCCTGCCCAGGGACGTGATGATGGAACTGTTTGTGGGGAACAACGTCACGCTGGGTTCAGCGCCGATGCAGGCTTTCGTCACGGGAATGCACAGCGCGTTCCTGGTCTCGACCATCCTGGTGATTATTGCGGCAGCCATCTCGTTTGTGCGCGGCAAAGAAGATCGCACTACTTTGGCCGGAGAACAGATGGTCACCTCGTTGGAGTGACCCTGCTGTTCTTCTTGGTCAGTCCAGGAACGCTCGCTACAAAATCGATTGGCGCTAATCGAGTAGGGAGCGGCGGCTAACCGCTCCCTCTCACACCACCGGACATGCGGGTCCGCATCCGGCGGTTCACCAAGAGTAGCGCAGAAAGATTTGCGCTGGATTTTCTTCTGTCTCGTGCCGG
>JBJKRF010000018.1:0-7150 GCA_046704785.1 Anaerolineales bacterium
TCGAGTGGCACGGGTAGTCGGGCTTCTATATCTTTCATGAGACGCCAATTGTCTTTGGCTCCATCGGCCAAGTGAACACGCAAGAGTTTTGGGTTCAAAGCCAAAATGCTGGCAACTTCAGTTTCTAATTGTTGTTGCAAGGTTACTTTTTTACTTTCCGGCATGCGCGCATAGCGCACGGTTTGTAATCGCGCAGCTTCCCGGTCATATAAACTGACTGTGCCACAGCCAACTTCCTTGTAACCGGTGGGTCCGCTGGCATGTTTTCCGGGCTGTTCGCAAATATCCAGTGTATTTGAAAAATCCGGCTTATCACTTCCACCTTCATCCCTGGCTTTGCTCCAAGGAAAGGGTACCGGCATCGAACTACGGCTTTGCAAATACCCTAAATCACCAATTTTCAACTTGGTCAATGCTTGAAAGCAGTGGTGGGTGATGATATAATCGTCGCGCTTATACCCTAAGCAACGTGGTGCCCATAGTTCAATTGGCGGAACGTCTGACTGTGGATCAGAAGGATGTGGGTTCAAGCCCCACTGGGCACCCCAAAGCTCCTCGATAGAGGAGCTTTTTTGTCCGAAGGAAGTCCCCACGGGGGATGATATGGGTTCAAGCCCCATTACCGGGGAGAGTCATTTCGGACGGTCAAATCGATCGCACATTTATGCCTGGCTGTCATGACGTTAAAAGAACGGACGCCCTAACCAGGGGCAATCAGGGCGTCCCAAACAAGGAGTATTTCACGTAACTTTCGACCGTGCCATCATTGTAGAACAGATAAGGAAAGAATACAACTGACCTTTGGTACCAGCGCGATGGACCTTTTAGCTCACTTTACTCAGCTGTCACGTGGACGCTGACGCTCATGTTCTCTTTGGCGTTGCCGACGAAGATGCCGCGCGTCGGTGAGACGTCGGCGTAGTCGCGTCCGATGGCAACCCGTACGTATTCGTTGGTTTGTTCACAGTCGTGGGTGGGGTCGAGGGAGAACCAGCCCTGGCCGGCCAGGTATACGTCGACCCAGGCGTGCGAAGCGGCCGTGTGCCCGTTGTTGTACAGGTATCCGCTCACGTAGCGGGCCGGGATTTGCTGGCTGCGACAGGTGGCCAGCATCAGATGTGAAAAATCCTGGCAGACGCCGCGTCCGAGTTGTAGTGTTTCCTGCGCCGTGGTGGTTACGTCGGTGGCGCCTTTTTCATACTTGAGGCTGGCAAAGATGGCGTGCATCAGGGCCAGTGCTGTGGCCCTGGGGTTGCCATGGAGGGCGTGCGCTTTCGCAAAGTCAATGATTTCCGGTCTGAAAGGCGCGTAGTCGGTCTCCATCAGGTAGTCGTATTTGTCGAGGGGCGAGAGCTTCGTCTCGCGTTGGAAATACTGATCGGGAGTCAGAACGGTGCTTTTGGCGGTCACTTCCAGCTTTTGATGAGGTTGGATCACGTCGAAGTGGCGTACATCGTTCCCGAAGCGGTCCTCGTATTTCAGGATTTCATCGTGCGGCTGGGTGGATAGGATGAACGACAGGCAGTGCTGGCCGTTGCCGTCCAAAGGCCGCAGACGCATTTCGGTGTAGGCTTCGCTGATGGGTTCGTCGTAAGAAAAAGTGGTGGTATGTTCGATTTGGAGGCGCATGGACACCATCGGTCAAAATTGGATTTTTTCCTGCTGTTGCTGTTGTTCTTGTGGACGGCTTTCAGGAAAGATGACTCGGGTGTTGAAGTAGGTCTTGCCGATTTCGCTGCCGATAATGTTCAGGCGGGCCACCAGGCGTTTCAGGTAAGGGTCCAGGTTGTCGCCCAGCACGTCGCTGATGTCGAGGTATTCGAGGTCGGCGCTCAGGCGGCCCAACATCCGTCCGGGCTGATCGGGCCTGGATGGGACGTCGTGCAGGTTCCGTATGGTGTCCAGGAGGCGCGTACAGCGGTCGATGCAAAAAAGGACGGCACGCGGGAAGGCGTGGTCGAGCAACAAATAATCGGCGACGCGTTCGAGGCTGAGTTCGCCTTTTGCCGCCCGCCGGAAGGGTTCGAAGGCGCTGCAAGAGCGCAACAAGGCGATCAGTTGGAGGGCGGTCTCGGCGGAGTCTCGTTCCAGGCGGTTGATGTAGAGGTATTTGGCGTCGAGGATGCGGGCGGTCTTGTCGGCGCGTTCCAGGTAAAGGCCCAGTTGAATGAATTGGTACGGTTCGCCATGGGTCAGTGTGGCCGACGTGATTCCCTGAAAGGCCTGTGAGCCGTCGCGCACTTCCCTGAAAAGCTCACTGGGACTGGTGAGCACGGCTTCGTGGTTGGCGTCACGGGTGAGAAGGTACAGGCGGTTGATGTGTTCCCACATTTCGCTGCTGATTTGTTCGCGCACGCTGCGGGCGTTTTCCCGCGCCCGATTGATGCAGGATGTCACGGCGTTGGGGTTGAGCGGGTGCCAGAGCAAAAATTCAATGATGGCACTCGACGTCGCTTCGCCGTAGACTTCGGTGAACAGGGCCTCGTCGCCGGTGATGGTGACCAGCGGCTGCCAGCCCTGGCGTGAATCTTCGGGTTGGGTGTCGAGCAATGCGTTGAAGTTGACGGCCAACAGGCGGGTCATGTCTTCTGCACGTTCGATGTATCGCGCCATCCAATAGAGCGCTTCGGCGGTTCGAGAAAGCATCGTCCCTCACTCACGTAGTACCCAGGTGTCTTTGCTGCCGCCGCCTTGTGACGAGTTGACGACCAACGAGCCTTTGCGCAGCGCGACGCGGGTCAGGCCACCGGGGACGACTCGGATTTTGTCGCCGTACAGGGTGTAGGGGCGCAAGTCGATGTGGCAACCGCAGAGTTCATTCTCGACCAGTGTCGGATGCCGGCTGAGCGCCAGCGTCGGTTGAGCGATGTAGTTCCGTGGGTTCGCGCGGATTCGTTCGCGAAATTCTTCGCGTTGTTCTTGGGTGGAGTGTGGGCCGATCAACATGCCGTATCCGCCACTTTCGTTGACCGCCTTGACCACCAGGCGGTCCAGATGGTCCAGAATGTAATTGCACTCGCTTTTGTTCAACCCACCGACGTAGGTGGGAACGTTGTTCAGGATGGGTTCCTCGCTGAGATAAAAGCGGATCATATCGGGGACGAAGGCGTATACCGCTTTGTCGTCGGCGATGCCCGTGCCGATGGAGTTCGCCAGCGTCACGTTCTTTGCCCGGTAAGCATTGAGCAGCCCCGCCACGCCCAGCGTACTATCCTTGCGGAAGGCGAGCGGGTCGAGATAATCATCGTCCACGCGCCGGTAGATCACATCGACAAGTTGCAATCCCTGCGTGGTGCGCATGTAGATTTTATTGTCGTGCGCTACCAGGTCACGGCCTTCCACGATCTCGATTCCCATTTGGCGGGCCAGAAAGGTATGTTCGAAGTAAGCGGAGTTGTAAATGCCAGGGGTTAGTAGCACAACCGTCGCGTCGGAGTATCCATTGGGAGCCACCGAACGCAGCGTGTTCAGCAACTCCTGCGGGTAGTGTTCCACCGGCATCACATCGTAGCGGGCGAACAGTTCGGAGAAGGTGCGTTTCATCGCCTGGCGATTCTCCAGCATGTAGCTGACGCCTGAGGGCGAGCGCAGGTTGTCTTCCAGCACGTAGTATTGGCCGTCCCCGCCGCGGACGATGTCGGTGCCTACGATGTGAGCATAAATGCCGCGCGCCGGCGTGATGCCCATCATTTCGCGGCGGAAGTGTTTTGAGCTGAAGACAAGTTCGGGGGGGATGCGTTTTTCGCGCAAGAAGTGCTGCTCGTGGTAGACGTCGTGCAGGAACTGGTTGATGGCAATCACACGCTGGGTCAGGCCCTGTTCCAGGTGATTCCATTCGGTGCGTGGGATGATGCGTGGTACCAAATCGAAGGGGAAAATGCGTTCGACGCCGTTTTCCTCTCCGTAGACGGTGAAAGTGATTCCCTGATAGAGTGAGGCGGTATCGGCAACCCGGCGACGTTCTTCGAAATCCTCCGTGCTCATTTCACTCAAGTGTTTGTGCAAAACACGATAGTGCGGACGTGGCTTTCCCGGCGATGCGAACATCTCATCGTAGAATTGATTTAATTCATATTGACGGTTAAGAACGCTGCTGGTTGCCATATCTCTATCTGCTCGCTTTCAGAGTCGTCAATGGAAAAACGAAATATTTAGGTCATTTCGAGGATTATAGCATTCGCATTGCTTTGCATCACCTTTTTTGGTTCGTTCTGGACAAAGAGTACCCAAGTGGGTGAGAAAAAAGAGGGGCTATGGACGCAATTTGGGCCTTTCCTTAACCCTTTCCCAACGAAATCGAACGTCCCCATAACTTTTTCGCTAGAACGTCGACTTCTACGTTGTATACACTACGAATCGGAGGAACTTGATGCGAAAAAGTACAATTTTCATTTCAGCGTTACTAACTACCTTTGTCCTGGCCATTGTAGCAGGGGTGGTGTCGGCCTATCAGGGCGTGATACGCGCGACGAACACCAACGTAGCTCAGGCGGTGTCCGCCCCAACGGACCTGGCTGTTTCATCTGATCCGCTTAACGTTGATCCGACCGCGACGGCCATGATACTAACGCCGCAAGATGCTGCGGCGCTGGCAGCACAAGTGATGAATGATACCAATCTATACAGCGTGGAAAGCGATACGCTCAATGGCAGCAACGTTTACAAGGTGACGTTCAGTTCCGGTCAACTGGTTTATGTCAGCTTGGACGGACAGATCGTTTCCGTGGCAACGGCGACCCCTGGTGTTTCTTCCAGTCTCGATATTGTGCAGTTGCCTGAGCCCACCCGTACTAACAGGGACCACGGCAGCGGTGGCGAAAATAATAGCACGAGCAGTCAGTCTGGTGGTGAGCACGAAGGCAGCGAAGGCCATGACGACTAACCGACTGAGGTAGGAGCGCGTATATGCCGAACAAATCATCCTCAAAAAAATGGTCAGATGTAGAAATTGCTATTGCGACGGTTTCGATTGCTGTTACTTTGGGGTTGTGGAATGTGTTTGCGGCGCCACAGCAGAAAAACGGGACCCCACAGGTGAATGCTACTGTTGCGCCGCCGCCTACCGATGTGCCTGTTACCTTGAGTTTGCCAACCGTTATGCCTGAAGTCAAAATTCTGCTGGGTGGCAAAGCACCACAAATACAGGCACCGGCACAAGTACAGGCGTCTGCGCCGACAACGCCCCGGAAGCATCGTTCCAGCGGTGGGAGTGGAAGCGCTGGCGGAACCGTGACCACCACCCACTCTTCTTGAAAATGCTGCATCGTCTGGAATTCTACGCGATGGGCTGCCAGATGTTGGCGGTCGTGGACACTTCGAACGTGCCTCATGCCTTGCATCAAGTTCCTGACTGGTTCGAAAGCTGGGAGCAAGTACTCAGCCGTTTTCAGCCGGAGAGTGAGTTGAGCCGTCTGAACGGCAGTGTCTCTCAGCCAGTACGAGTCAGCGATACGCTCTGGGACGTGTTCTGTGCTGCTTTGACGGCGGAAGCGCAGACGGGGGGCCTGGTCACTCCGACCGTGCTGGATGCTCTGCTCCAGGCGGGATACGACCGCAGCTTCGATATCCTGCCACGACAGCAGACCTGTTCCGCTGCACCGGTTTGGACGGCGGCCAGCTTGCTAGACACATTGGCCTGGGACACGCAGTCGCAGACGATCAGCCGGCCCTCTGGCGTCCACCTGGATATGGGCGGTATAGCCAAGGGCTGGGCGGCGCATCAAGCGATGGAACGTTTAAAAGAGTCTGGCCCCGCCTTGATGGATTGTGGCGGTGACATTGCCATCAGTGGTGCGCAAGTTGGCGGTGCCCCATGGCCGCTTGGCGTCTCCGATCCCTTCATGCCGGACGACGAGCTGGAGGTGCTCTACGTAGAGAGCGGCGGTGTGGCAACTTCCGGCACGGACCGCCGTCGTTGGCAGCAAAACGGTGTGATACGCCACCATATTATCGACCCGCGCACGGGGAATCCCGCGGAGACCGACGTAATGAGTGCCACGGTTGTTGCGCCAAACGTTATGCAAGCAGAGGCGGCTGCGAAGGCGGCTCTGATCCTAGGCGCCGAGCAGGGCATAGGCTGGATCGAGACGCAGCCGGAACTGGCCGGGTTGCTCGTTTTGTACGATGGGCGCAGGCTGTACAGCCAGAGTCTACGTCGTTATCTCGATTGATTTGTGGAGACAGTGATGCCTGAAAATTTGCCAGCCGAAGATGAGTTCGATGAATCGGTGTTGAAAATCCAGATTTTTTTGTGGGTGCTGCTGGCTGTAGCAGCGGGCTTCCTGCTTGCTACGTTTGTGTTGCCTATGTGGATTCCAGATATGGCAACTTCGCTGTTAGGAAGTTCGCCGAAAGCCTACTGGTACCTATCGCGTGGGACGGCCTTCATAGCCCTCAGTCTGCTGTGGCTCTCGATGGCGCTTGGGTTGGGTCTGACGAACAAGATGGCGCGCTTGTGGCCGGGTTTACCTCCAACCTTTGCCATTCACGAATACGTCAGCCTGTTGGGGTTGGCTTTTGCACTCTTCCACGCCCTGATTCTGCTCGGCGACCATTACATTAACTTTACGGTGGCACAGGTGCTGATTCCATTTGCGGCCAGCGGCTATCGGCCAGTATGGGTGGGAATCGGACAGCTTGGTTTTTACGTCTGGGTGATTGTGGCGTTCAGCTTTTATGTGCGCCGCCATATCGGCCACAAAACCTGGCGCCTGATTCATTACATCAGTTTCCCCGTGTACTTGATGGGATTGTTCCATGGTATCACCAGCGGTACTGATGCATCCACGGTTTGGGCTACCTTGTATTACTGGATTTCCGCCGGGAGTTTGCTTTTCTTGTTGATATATCGTCTGCTGGTAGCAACTCTTGAGCGCTCAACAGCGGTTCAAAAGCATACGCCGGTGAGACGCCCAGACATCACTGTCAACGAACAGGCTCCCTCACCGAAGTAAAATAGATAAGGGGCATATCCCCATCAATTCGTGAGACTTGATTCAGGGCAGACTTCTACAGAAGTCTGCCCTGGCGTTGTGCGCCCAGCATGGGCGTTGACTAGAGGGTGAAAGACCCTTATGGAGGTTGATTGCACCAACCATTAGCCAAGAGCAAGGGCATCACCGCGAGGTGGGGTCTGGAGGAAGCTGGCGGC
>JBJKRF010000019.1:0-8789 GCA_046704785.1 Anaerolineales bacterium
CGGAAGGCGAACTGCTGGCCGAGGAACTGGGCCACGTATAACCCGTAGACGGTGTACACGCCCGGAATCAAGACCGCCAGCGCCATGACCATCCAGGTCTTCCGGTCCTTGAGTGACGGCCACAAGCCGCGTTCGAGCACAATCGCTATCGCCGTGAACGCCAACGGGAAGACCGAGACGTTTTTGATGAAGACTGCCAAGCCGGTCAATAAACCAGCCAGGATGGCCCACTTCCACGTCGCAGATACGCGCCAGCGGTAGAGCCCCCACAGCGCGATCCCCGTCGAAGCAACCATCAATGGGTCGGGTTGGAAGACGCGGCTCTGGATGATGCCATACGGCAAAAACAGGTAGAAAAGCGTCGAGATGAATCCGGCTTCGACGGAGAACATTTCGCTTGCCAGCAGGAACAGGAACAGCCCGCCAAGCACCCAAAAGAGCGATGAGTAAATGCGCGCAATCCACAAATGTTCGCCCACCACACGATACGTCAACGCCACCAGAGTTTCCAGGATGGGCGGCTCGATGACCGGCTGTTCCTGCCACTGTTGGATGGCCAGATCACGCTGCCACTGCGGCACGTTTGCCGAGGCAGGCAACATGGCGTAATACATGCCGCGCGCCTTGAGCGCCGAAAACAACTGGCGCGTGGGCGTGATGTCCAACGGCAGGTCGGTCAAGTCGTAGAAACGGATGCCGATGGCCGCCAGAAAAAAGACGGCCAGGGTCACGATCAAGACGGTACGGTTGCCAAAAAGCCAATAAGGTTTCTTTGTTTCCATAGAATCAGTCCATTTTAACGGGGCGCAACCGGCTTCGTAAACGCAGGTAAACACCGCGCAGGCGTCCCAGGCCGACGAGGCTCAAAAGCGCAAAAACCACGCGGTGCGCCTCCTTCAACACCACCGGTGGTTCCTGCACGAAGGCTTTGCCGTAAGCAGCCAGGGCTGCAGCAGGCTGGCCGCCGTCCAACAGGTAGAAAGCGTCCAGGCGCCGGGCACCGGCCCAAACATGCCGCCGCTGGCGAGTGAACGTCTCGGCGAAGGCCAGATCGGACTGCATCCAGGCTACCAGGCGGTAGGCTTCCTGGCCGAAATCGGTGGCGCGCGCCAGGTTCTTGGCCGCAGCATGATAGCGCGCCGCAGCCAACGTTTCAGGCAGGTAGATCATCGGCGCAAGGCGCGCCATACGCAGCCACAGGTGGTGGTCAAGCAATAAGTGATAAGAAATGTCCAACAAGCCGGCCTGTTCCAAAACAGCGCGCCGCAGAAAGACCGCCGGTTGGCCGAGGATGCGAAAGGCCATCAGGTCGGGCAGCGACCACTGCGCAAAAGTCTGGCGGTTGAACACACGCCCGTCTCCATCCACAGAGAGCAGATCGCCGTAGACCAATCCGGCTTCGGGATGACGTTGGAAGGTCGTCACCGCCTTTTGGAGAGCACCCGGCAAATAGTAATCATCCGAGTTGAGCCAGGCTACGATCTCGCCTCCCGCCTGCCGAAAGCCCTTATTGATGGCATCTGCCTGGCCCCGATCTTTTTCCGAGACCCACCCCGTCAGTTGGTCGTCATGGCGTCGAATGAGTTCCACCGACCCGTCGCCGGAGCCGCCGTCAACGACGAAGTACTCCAGCCGCGGGTAGCCCTGTTCCAGCACGGAGCGCAGAGTCTGCTCAAGGTAACGGCACTGGTTGAAGGAGGGAGTCACCACGCTGACCAACGGGACATCGCTCATTTGGCCTTCTTCAATGGGTGCAGCAAATCGTAGATGATGTAGCCGTTCCCCTGCGCAAAAACCGGATAGTTCTGGCTCAAGCGTTTTTGCAAATCCGGCTGGCGGTTGTATTCGTCGAAATCGGTGATGAGAAAGTAGGATTTGTTTCGCGTCAGGCTGCTGAACACGTGACTGAAATTCCCAATATCGCCGGAGAGCGGCCAGAGCGCGGCGTTCTGCCAGCCGTAATATTCGAGCGGATAGCCATAATCGGTAGTCAGAGCAATGATACTGGCCTGGTGTTCCAGCACCCCGCCAACCTGCGCCCAGAAGGCGGCCTGCCCGCGATAATCGACGCTGTGCAGGTCGAGCGTGACCTTGAGCGGCAGGCTGCCCAATGAGAAGAACAAGGCGGCCACCGCCAACACGCGCCCCAGGCGCGAAGTATCGAGCATTGCCTGCACCCGTGGAAACACAACGTCGGCCAGCGGCGCCAGCGATAAGGCAACAATGGGAATGAGCGGCATGCTGTAATAATCGTGAGTGGAAATGTGGTGCGCAAAGGCGAAGCCGAAGAGCAGATAGGCCAGCCATAACACGCTTAAAAAGCGGCGCGCCCCCCGCTCGCTGAGCAGCAACCAGCCGAACAGCGCCAGCGAAAGCACAACCACGCCAATGACCAGGTCCACTTTGGCAAACCAACGGATGTAAAAGAAAGGCTGCACCCACAGTTCCGGGTAAAAACGGTTGTTGAACTGCTGACCGAGGAAATGGCCGATATAGAGACCGTAGTAGGTATAAGCCGCGCCGGGCAATGCACCCAGCAGCATCAGCGCCCACGTCTGCGGAGAACGCAAAGCGCGCCGGAACCCCGTCCAGGCCCAGAGCGCACCCAGCGCGCCACCGGCGATGAAGAAGACCGCCAGCGACTTGACAAAGATGGCCGCCCCGCCCAGCAGCGCCGCCGCGAGCATCCAACGCCAGGCCAGTGTGCGGCTCCAGCGCTCAACGGCCCACAGAAAAGCCACGATCAGCGCCACCATCAAAGGGTCCGGCTGAAAGACCCGGCTGGACTCCACGGCATAGGGTAACAAGACAAAAGCGACCAGCGCCGTGACGGCCCCGGCAGTCGAGAAAAGGCGCCGCGCCAGCAGGAACAGGAAAATGCCGCCGAGCAACCAGAAAATGGACGAGTAGATGCGCATCACCCAGGGCGCTTCGCCGGTAAACTGGTACGTCCAGACGGCGAGATGTTCCATCAGGGGCGGCTCGATGGTGGCCTCGCCTTCGTATTGGCGCACGGCCAGGTCCTGTTGCCAGGCAGGCGCGTTGCTGCGACCTTCGTAGAACATGCCACGCGCTTTGATTGCGCTGAAGAGCTGTCGGGTGGGATGGAACTCCAAAAGAGGCTGGGTTACGTCATAAAGACGTACCGCCAGCCCCAGGGCAAGGATCAGGAGCACGAGCAGGGAGAGAAATTTTTTATTCACCGGCAAAACAACCGCGGGGCGTCTGAGCGTCGCGGTCAGAAAAGCGAATCGTAGTCCACTTTGGGGAATATCGTCAACTTGCCGCCGACTGTCGCATCCAGGATCTGGCGTCCGGCGCTTTCATAGGCCGCGCGCGCCATCCGATAGGCTATCTCGGAAGTCTCCAGGTCGGGCAATTGCCAGCGGAAGCCTTTGCCGAAATAGCCTCCCGAAAAATGGTTAGGGTCATCGCCCTCGGAGACGACAGTGGTGTTGGGCTTGCCGCGCGTGGTGTAATTATGGTCGACGCCGATCAGAATGACCTGCTCGAAGCCGAGATGGAAGGCCAGTTGCAGGGTCACGTAGGTAACGGTTGCGCCCTCCCAAACGCGCCCGCGCACGTCGCGCGAGAATTTGGGCGCATCGTAAGTGGTATACAGAAAAGTTGGCAGGCGCTCGTCGAACGGCAGGTTGGCTGCGAAGAAACGCCGGGCGCGCCAGCACAAAAATTTGGGAATTTCGAGCGCGGCCAGATCGTCAGCAGTCTGCTCGATGACCAGATCGTTGACCACGCACAGGTAGGTGGTGGTAAAGCCCAATTCGGGGAACATCAGGTAAATGCGATTCATGCCAAAGGTGAACTCGCCGCGGAGCTTGCTCAGGTCGGTCTGCTTCAAGCTGGGGCCATTGCCGATAATGAACGCACGCCGGCCTTTGTGCAGGTCTTTGAGCGCGGCCAAGCGGCGCAGGCTCTCGCGCCGCCAGGGATGCAGGTAAGCATCGGGCAACTGCGGCAGGTCGCGCAGGCCGATGTAGGTATTGCGCAGCACATTCCAGGCCGGTTGGGGCAAATTGTTTTTGAGGGCTTCCTTCATTCGGTGCTCAATCTGGCCGTCGCGCCGCCATCGACGATCAACGACTGCCCGGTCATGAACGAAGAAGCTTCGTCGTCGGCCAGGAAATAGATGGCCTGGGCAATCTCGGCCGGCTTGCCCACCCGCCCGTTGACGGTCTTACGCGCCAGGTTATCGAGACGTTCCTGGAGGCTGCCATCGCCGACGTGCCCGCGGTTGAGTCCGGCGCGCAGCATGGGCGTGTCCACCGCGCCCGGCAGGACCGCGTTCACCCGGATGTTATCCCCGGCAAATTCGATAGCCAGCGCCCTGGTAAGCGCCAGCAGCCCCCCCTTGCTGGCCGCGTAGGCCGCAATGTTGGTGGAAGTCTGCACGGCGTGCACCGATGAGACGTTGACGATGGCCCCGCCGTGTACCTTGAGCAACGGATGCGCCAGTTTGACGAACAGAAAAACGGAGCGCAGGTTGGAAGCCATCACGGCGTCCCATTCCTCGACGGTTGTTTCCACCAGCGGTTTGGCTACCTGCACGGCAGCGTTGTTGACCAGCGCCGTCAGTGCCGGTGTGAAGGCGCGCGCCTGCGAGAAAATCTGCTCGGCAACTTCGGGATGCGAAATGTCGGCCTGGATGAAACGTCCCGCTTCGGGGAAGCCGTCGCCGAAGGGCGAACGATCCACGCCGATGACCCGCCAGCCGCGTTCGGCGAACAAATGCACCGCCGCGCGACCGATTCCGCCGCCCGCGCCGGTAATCATTACGGTTTTTGCGTCTGTCATTTGGAGTCCTGTTCGATACCGCGGAAGGCCATACCGAGGCCTTCCACCAAATTCTTGATCGTATTCCAGTGTACCCGTTCCCAGGCCACCGGGCTAGAATTGGCGTTGTGAGGAGCAAGCATCACGTTACCCATTTTCATCAGCGGACTGTCATGAGGCAGCGGCTCGACTTCGAACACGTCCAATGCCGCGCCGCCCAACTTGCCGGCCTGCAACGCCGCCACCAGATCGTCTTCCTTGACGATGGGCCCGCGCGCCGTATTGATCAGCACGGCGGTCGGCTTGCAGGCCGCCAGTGTATGTGCATTGACCAGGTGACGGCTGGCAGGGTTCAGGTCGCAGTTGACGGAGATGTAGTCGGCGCGACGCAGCAGGTCGTCGAGCGAGGTCAGTTCGATGCCGGTTTCGGCAACGAAGACAGGATCGACCTCGATGATGTCGGTGCCGAGCACTGGCATGCCGAAGGCGCGGGCCCGGCGCGTGACAGCCTTGCCAATGTTACCGACGCCGATCACGCCCAGGGTCTGTTCGTTCAGGGCCTTGCCAGGGAGTTTCTCCCATTTGCCAGACTTCATGGCCGTGTCCATCCAGGGCTGGCGACGCGAAAAAGCCAGGATATATCCCAAAATGGTATCGGCAACGGGCAGGGTGAAGGCGTTCGGCGTCCGGCCCAGGGTGATTTCCAGGCGGGCGCAGGTCTCGGCGTGGATGGAGTCTACGCCGGTACCCCATTTGGAGATGACCTTCAGGCGCGGGGCGCAGGCTTCCAGTACGCGCGGTGTATAGCGATCGTCGCCACAGATCGCGCCGTCGAACTGGCCGGCATAGCGCAGCAGGTCGGCTTCTTCCATGCGTTCGTGAACGTCTGGAACGATCAGGTCGAGGCCGTAGCGTGCGAAGACGGGGCGGAAACGTTCCACAAAGGGTAACATGTACGGGGCGGAAAGTAGAACAGTTGGCACGGGTCACTCACAGAAAGAGAGTTGGATATATTGTTGCATGTTTGCATCGGGGGCAGCGTCTGTCAGGAGCGTACAGGCCTGACTCTTCATGAAGGGATCGGCGCTGAGGATACTGACGTAATGATGGAGCTTGTCCTGCTGGCCCAGGCGCGTGTAAGCTTCCAGCAACGGCATCCACTCCACCGGGTCGGACGGGTAGAAACCGTCTTGAAGGGCTTGCTCTTCGATCTGGACGACTTTTTGCCAGTCTCCCTGTTGGCGCGCAATATCGGCTTTTTCATAGTAGTAACACCAGCCGTGCGACGGCTCGGAGCCAAAGATCGAGGCCGGCGGCGTATGCGACCCGTCGAGAAGGACATCCGTCTGGCGCGAAGTGGGGGCACTCAACATAATCTCTTCGCGGTCGTTCGACGAAAGCTCTGGGTGCGTTCCGTTGAGCACACGCACGCAAGCGTTCTCGGCAGGTTGGGTCAACACGAGCACATTGCCGTAATCGACGTTTGTATCGTTCCCACGCCGTATCATGGAGCTTTGGCCTTTACCGGCCATAATCTGGGTCAGGTTATCCTGGTCGAGGACGACAGCAGGTACCATGACATTGACCTGGTCGCCGATCTGTTTCTGTGGGTAATAGATGCGGTCGGCGGGGCCCCAGACGAAGTAATCTTCCTCGATGGCAATCGAAGGATAATCGACCGCCAGCGTTGTACCGGGCGCAATCGAGGGCGCCCGCCATGAAACCTGCCACCAGAAATTACGGGTGGCCTGCGTTTCCTGGACGGCGCTGACCGCGTTGGCGTAATGCACCATCGTGGCCGTAATCGCCATCACAAGGAAGAGCCCTTTGCGCACGGAAGCAGACTTGAGCAGCGTAATCAGCGCCACCAGGATGATCACGCCGCCTGCCGAGGCCGGAAGCGTGTAACGCGAGTAATCGACGAAATCGACGTGGCGATTGGCCAGGGTCACCGGCAGGATGCCGCCGAACACGGAAATCAGTCCCAGCAGGAGCGCTTCCTTCTGCCAGGCCAGTTCACGTCCGGGTTTGCATAGTTTCCAGAAGAGGAACAGCAGCCCCGCGACGAGCAGTCCCACCAGCAGCGCGAGCAGGAAATCCCGCAAGCGCAGAGGAAAAACGAGATTGTAGAGCGGCACGCCCCAGGATAGCACGATGACGTTCAGCACATCCTGAAGCAAGTACACCAACCACCATAGTCCGGTATTGAGCGGCGAGGCCGCAAGCTGTCCGAGTTGCGCGCCCAGGTCAGTCGCCCGGCGCTGTCCCTCGAACAGAAAAGTATGCCAGTAGAGAAAAAAGGCCGGGGCGAGGACGAATGGCAGCCAGTTCTTCAGGAGGGCTATCGGGCGCTCCCGCCAGCCTTTCTTTTCGCGGAAAACGAGTAGGGCAATCAGCGCGAAACGGAAAACTTCCAGGCCGATGAAATATTCCATCAGGAACAGGCAACCCAGGCCGGTCAGCAACGCACCTAGAAAGGAAAACAGCCGGACAAGGCGCCGCTGCTCCAGGACGGTCTTGACAGTCAAGGCAATCGAGGTCATGCCAAGCATCAGACTGAACAAATGGGCCTGGAAATCGATGGCGTTGACCTGCGACAGGAAACCAGGATAGATCAGGTAAAACAGCGAGATCAAGAAATTTGTAGCGCGCTGCGACGGCCAGACCATGCGCAGGGTCCAAAAGAGGGCTAACGCGCCCAACAGCCGATAGAGATAGGCCGTCAACTGGTAGTACAGAATGTGTTCCCCGAACAGCGTATACAGGACGAATTGAAGCGGCGCGCGTGCCGGCCGGTCGATGGCGAAAATGGTCGTGAAGAAGCTGGGCCCATGGACGTAGGCATCGTACATCGAATACCAGTCGTCTTTGTACAGGCCGAAGTGACCGGCCAACGGCAAATATACGATGGCCCCGATGAGCAACAACGCGGTCACCGACAGTCCCATGTAAGCGCGGGAATTGGTTCGAAAATTCGGCAGTTTCATGGAATCAATGGTTCCCGTTTTGCTCCAAGTGATGGCGCATGATGATCTCTGCGATCTGGAAATCGAACTCCTCGTCAATGTCCACCGCTTCGGCGCGGGAAATCTCGAACATCATGGGACGCTCGCCAAGGCGGTTGCGACGCGCCAGCAGAGCCTGACGAGTAAACAGGTAGAAACAGGAATTTTCCTCATAGACGGGCGGCAAATCCTGGGTCTGGAGCAGAATCGCCGGATTGTGGTTGATCGCCCGCCCAAGCTGATCCCACAACCGCACCTGTAAGCGCGTGACCGAGAACATCGAGTCGTAGGCCGGATATTCCGCCAGAAGGGTTCGGATACCAAGTGAAAGCGTCTCGGCTTTAAGCAACGGATTGGTGCTGTGAGTCTGCAGGTAGAAATCAGCCTCGACTTGCTCCGTATCATACGTCAGAATCTCGTTCATCGGGATAGTCGCCGCCCGCAATTTTTCTGGACGCGCGATCAGGCGCACCTGCGGAAAGTTCGCACGCAGACCGTTCATGATAGGCTCGGAATCGGTGTCGACCACGACCTCATCGATTTCGGAGACGGAGAGCAGCGTTTCGAGAATATGCTGGTAAAGCGGCCTGCCCGCCAAGACGCGATAGTTCTTCCCCGGCACGCGTTGGCTGTTATGGCGCATGGGCAGCAGGGCAACGATGCGGGTCATAAGCAGGCCTCCAACGGTGTATTCTCACACGGGTTGGGAGCAGCAGAAAGACACGTTGGCTGGTTGTCTGCATCGACCTGGAGATAAAAGATGATTCCCATATTTGCTGATTATACCGAATCAATTCGACATCTCGGCCAAAGGCTGCAGAAAATCCAAAAGCCCCAACGGCTCCCAGCCCATTTCTCCAGCGCCAGAATCGAGTAGGGAGCGGCGGCTAACCGCCCCCTCTCACACCACCGGACATGCGGGACCGCATCCGGCGGTTCAACAAGAATAATGCAGTATGGTATATCGTTGTGCAATGCTTTCAAGCCCTGTGC
>JBJKRF010000020.1:0-21861 GCA_046704785.1 Anaerolineales bacterium
AACCACGACGGCCAGAACGGTGCACGAAGGAGGAAATTTCAAGGTTTTGCCCGCTTTTTCCTTCGTGCTCGTCGTGTCCTTGGTGGTTAAAAGAATGGTTTCCCGTTAAAAACGGTTGAGCCGAAATACTTTGACATGACCAACTGACGGGAAGTCCCCATGATGGTGGACGGCGAACTGGCAGAAGCTGGTGCCGATGTGTTCGCGCGCTTTGGGAAAGTGGTCAAAGCAACACTGACCCAGCTTCTCAGCAAGCAGGAAGAGCTTTTGAGTAGTCTTTTGGCACGTAGAGAGCAACTCAGGGCCAGGCGTGTGGCCGAAAGCAACGCATGGACACGGCTCCCGCCAAGGTGCGCTCTTTGTTGAACGAATATATCATAAACCGGTCATCGAGCCTTCTATCAACGCTTGCTCAGGCAGGAAAGAAGAAAAAGGTGGACTATCGTTGCCTGCATGCGCAAATTGCTCACCATTTTGAATGCCATCCTATGTGACTGCACTCATTGGGATCCTGCTTTTTTCCTCTTGGCTTTCAACATAGTTGCTCTCTGGTGAAAGCCTGGAAGAGCTAAAAATTGTAGCGTGAAGAACTACTTCCCTAATCTCGCTCGTTCTTCTTCTGCCACGCTTTCGTCCAGCTTTTTGAACAAGGGACTCGGCTGGTTCAGGCGTTGCCCGGCTTTCAACTCACTGGGTTTCCATTGCAAGTCCGCGGCGGATTGGCCTGCGCGCAGACGGTAACGTAGCCCTTTATGCGTGCCCAGGTCATCATGAATCTCTTCGATATATTGCTCGCCGAACAGCGGAGTCTCATAGCCGAAGAAGCTGTGCAGGCGTTCGGACGTAAAAGGCAGGAAAGGCGCGAACATCACCTTGAGCGAGTCGATGGCCTTCAGCGCCGTGAACACGCTTTTGGCCGCGGCCTCCCGGTCGGTTTTGATCTCGAACCACGGGGCCGACGTGTCCAGGTACTGGTTGACGGCAGTCGCCAGTTTCATGGCTTCGCCCAACGCGGCGCGCAGATGCACTGTATCCAGCTCCTTTCCCACCGTCTCGAAACCGGCTTCCACCGTTTCGAGCAGCGCCTTGTCCGCCGGGCGCAGTTCTCCGGGGTCGGGCACATGTCCTTCCCAATGTTTGTACGTAAACGATAGCACGCGGTTGGCCAGGTTGCCCCAGGTGGCAACCAACTCGTTGTTGTTGCGCGCCACGAACTCGTCCCACGACCAGTCGCTGTCCTTGGCTTCGGGCATGTTGACCGTCAGATAGTAGCGCAGCGCGTCCGGGTCGTAGCGCGTCAGCGCATCCAATCCCCAGACGCCCCAGTTGCGACTGCCCGAAATTTTTTTACCTTCCAGGTTCATGAACTGGTTGGCCGGAACGTCGTAGGGCAGGGTCAATGGCTTGTCTTTTTCCTCAGTGAAGATTTCCATGAAGGTCTCGCCTGTGCCGAGTAGTTGAGCCGGCCACCAGGCGGCGTGAAAGAAGATGTTATCTTTGCCGATGAAGTAGAACGATTTCGCTGCCGGATTTGTCCACCAGGCCTGCCACGCCTCTGGCTTCCCAGAAAGTTTTGCCCATTCGACGGCGGCGGACAAATACCCGATGACGGCCTCGAACCAGACGTAGATGCGCTTTCCGGCTTCCGTCCAGCCCTCGACGGGGACGGGAATGCCCCAGTCGAGGTCGCGGGTGATTGGACGGGGCTTCAGGCCTTCGGCTTCGATCTTGCGCAGCGACTCCCCGATGACGGTATCCCGCCAGTAGGATTGGCGCTCCCGCAAGAAGTTTGCCACGTCCGGCTCCAGCTTGGACAGGTCGAGAAAGTAATGTTCGGTGTCGCGCAGCTCGGGGGTCGAGCCGTCGATCTTCGAGCGCGGATTGATCAGTTTTTCGGCGTCCAGCACGTTGCCGCAGTTGTCGCACTGGTCGGAGCGCGCCTCCGTGTAACCGCAAATGTAGCAGGTGCCCTCCACGAAACGATCCGGCAGAAATTTGTCGGTCTTAGGCGAATACCACTGCGGGCGCGTCTCGGTATACAAAAAGCCGTTTTTCAACAATGCCCGGAAGATGTCCTGCGAGACTTTGAAGTGGTTTTCGGTATGCGTGCTGGTAAATAAATCGTAGCTAATGCCGAGTTTCTCGAATAGTTCGAGAAATCCGTTGTGGTAGGACTTGTAGACTTCCTCGATGGATTTGCCCAGCTTGTCGGCGGCAATGGTGACGGGTGTGCCGTGCGAGTCTGTGCCGCTGACCATCAGGACGTGGTCGCTCTTGAGACGGTGATAGCGCGCGACGATGTCTCCCGGCAAGTGCGAGCCGGTAATGTTGCCGACGTGGATCTCGGCGTTGGCGTACGGCCAGGCGATGGCGATCAAGATGTTTTCAGACATAAGGTGCTCCGTGCAAAACGATAGTTGTGATTAATGCGTGACGGTTGATAAGGAATGGCTCCTGGTGGCAAACAAAAGGGCTGCCCGCATCGTGGACAGCCCGTATCTTTGGGTAGAAAAGAAAGACTAACGGCTTCCCGATCCGCGTTGGACTGCGCTCATGCGCATCGACATGGGCATCATGGACATCGAAGATAAGGAAACCGGGAACGTATTCATGAGCAGTAGTTTAAGCGGATGGGGAAGGTTTGTCAATGTTGTTCTCAAAAAAAATACGAGAAGCTGCTGTTCTTCATTGGATCATTTATTTTTTGTGTTTGCCGGGGTTTTCCTGTTTCGATTGGAGTAAATCGTAATTTCCCTTGACCATCTTGTAATAGGTGACTGCCAGGGTTCGCCATGCGTAGACGGAACCGGCTGTCAACAAGATTCCCAGAAGCACAGAGAAAAACAGCAGCGCGGCCTCGTTGGGTGCCTGGACTCGCACGATCAGAATCACCAACAAAACAGTGCTGATGGCAAAGTTGAGGGACGAGGCGCGGGCGATCCGCAGGCGCGAGCGCGTATATTCGAACTGCCGGTTCAGAAATTCGTTGTCTTTGCTGATGTCGAAGCGCACTGCGCTGGATGAGAATGACAGGCCGGGCAAAATCCGGTTTTTCAAGCTGCAGTCCCAGCCATAGAAACTAAAATCGGCAACCCGGTCGATCACAATGCCGAGAACGTAAAGGACGGACAGGGAAGCGACTGCAATCAAGGTCTGCCAGTCCGACACGGCTTTTAAGGCTTGTAACCAGCCGAATCCCAGAAAATTGAAGGCCAGCAGCAGTAACCAGATGACGCTCTGTAACCCGATGATGAGCAGCTCTGCGAAGAGCAGGGTGGTATTCATTCCACTTTACAGGTAATCTTTCAACTGGCGGGCCCGTCGCGGGTGGCGTAGTCGGCGTAGGGCTTTGCCCTCGATTTGGCGGATGCGCTCGCGGGTCAGTCCGAACTTTTGGCCGACCTCCTCCAGCGTGTACGCGGTGCCGTCGTCCAGGCCAAAGCGCAGGCGCAGCACGCGCGCCTCGCGCGGCGTGAGCGTCGTCAACACTTCCTCCAGCTTTTCACGCAGCATGGATTGGTAGGCGCTCTGCATGGGCGTCGGACTGAACTCATCCTCGATGAAGGCTCCCAGTTCGTTTTCGTCCTCGTCGCCTACCGGGCTTTCCAGCGAGAGCGGCAGCCAGGAGACCTTCTGAATCCATTGCACCTTTTTGGCGGCCAGCCCTACGGCATCGGCCAATTCGTCGACGGTTGGCGCACGCCCGAGCTTTTGTTCCAGTTCGTGGGTGACCTTGTACATTTGCCGGATTCGGTCGATCATGTGCACTGGCACGCGGATGGTGCGGCCCTGGTCTGCGATGGCGCGCGTAATCGTCTGGCGAATCCACCAGGTGGCATAGGTGGAGAAGCGAAAGCCGCGCTTGTAGTCATATTTTTCCACGGCTTTCATCAGGCCCAGGTTGCCTTCCTGGATCAAGTCTAAAAACGCGACGTTGCGGCCCATGTAACGCTTGGCGATGCTTACCACTAGGCGCGTGTTGGCTTTGATGATGTGTTCGCGGGCCAGCAGGCCGTCTTGATAACAGGTTTCCAACGCGCGGCGTTCGCTGGCGCTGTGGCGCACAGGTTTGAGCAATTCGTGTTGGGCGTTGCGACCTGCTTCGATGCGCATGGCCAGGTCAAGCTCTTCTTCGTGGGAAAGCAGTGGAACACGCGCCATTTCCTTCAAATAAAGTCCCACCGTATCGTCGGAGGAAATGGATTCGACAGGATTCGCCCAGGATTCGTAGCCGAACTCTGGAGGCGTGGTCTCGTCTATTTGAACATCATATTCCCCTTCGGCGTCGACGATATCGACGCCCCGTCGCCGCAATACCGTCAGGATGACGCTCAACCGCTCTGCGTCGGTATTGACTTCTGGATAGGCCTCCATAAGGTCATCCGTGGTCAGATACCCCTGCACCCCGGCTTTTTCCAACAACAGGTGCAGAACTTCGTCTCTTTGCCTACGTCGATCCGGATGTGCCACGTTACCCTCCACGTTTCAAACATCCGGCACTGAAGGGGTAGAGAATCTACTCGTCCAGAAGCTGCTTCAGCACCGAAAACGGTGAGTCATGTTCGGGGCGATGCCCACAGTCCTTTTCGTTCAGGTTCTGACCGCATACCGAACACAACCCTTTACAGGTTTCCCGACATAACGGTTTGATTGGAAGTTCCAATAGCGCGTATTCGCGTACCAACGGCTGCAAATCGATGTGCGCATCTTCCGGCACTAACAGCCCCGAATCGGTAACCGACCTTCTGTCGAAGGCGTACAACTCGGTGAATTGCACATGCAAGTTTTGCTCGTATTCATCGAGGCAGCGTACACATTCGAGCGCGGTGTGTGCGTTGAAATCTCCCTGTACCAGCAGGCCCTGCGGGGTACGACTGATTTTGGCTGCGCCTTCAAAATCAGTTAACGTCAAATCTTCGCATTGCAGTGCGGGGAGATCGAACAGAAAGTCACGGCTGATCCCGATGGACGCATTGACGAGAAAACCGACGTTCAGCCGTAAAGGTTTACGAGAAGTGGACACCTTACTCACTGGTAAATGGAATTTGCGTACATTTTAGCACGCGCGATTCCCGAAGTCAATAAGTTTTTCGTATAGTGACTGATGTTTTACGGAATTTGTTTCACAGGGACGCTGGAAACCGTCTGTTGCAGTACCCACCGGGTTTCGCCCTGCGCGTTAAGCGCGCAGGTTTTGAACTCCTGCTCCGTGAAATGCCCCTGGGAGCTCTTAACGTGCGACACCAGGGCTTGGTTAGATACGGCGGTCGATGAAATATCGGGCCAGGTTGTCCAGCGCTTCTCGCTCTGTGGAGGGCGGAAATTGCTCCAGGGCTTCGCGGGCCTTGTCCACATGGTTGCCGGCTTGTTGTAAAGCAAGCTGAATTGCCTCGCTCTCCCGAATGGACTCGACCAAGGCTGCCATACGTTCGGCGTCGCCCCACTGGCCGTCTGACAGCAGTTGGACGTTGGGGTCGTCAGGATGAGACTCGACGTAGTAAATGGCTGGCAGCGTGACCAGCCCTTGCAGCAGGTCCGAGCCGAGCGGTTTCCCCACCGTGGCTTGCTCGCCGGTGAAATCGAGCACGTCGTCCATAATCTGGAAGGCAATGCCGATCTCGTACCCATACGTTTTGAGGCTCCTATGCACAGAACGCTCGTCGGTGCTGACCATGGCCGCGGCCAATGCCGACATCTCGAACAGCGAGGCCGTCTTGGCATAAATGCGCTCATAATAATTCTTGCGGCTGATCAGGCCGCGTGCAGCGAAGAGCTGTGTCAATTCGCCATTGACGATGATGGCCAACGTTTCGGCGAACAGGTGCATCAACGGAATGTTATCGATTTGCGCGGCCAGGCGCGCTGCGCGTGCGAACAGGTAATCGCCGGTCAGCACCGTGGCCGCCGACGACCATTTTGCATTCAGAGTTGGCATGCCGCGTCGTAGCAACGAATTGTCGATCAAGTCATCGTGGACGAGCGTTGCTGTGTGCAGCATTTCTACCGCTGCACCTAACGTCACCAGTTTGTCTGGTGGGCCGCCGAGCAGGTTCCCTACCAACAAAACCAACGTTGGGCGTACACGTTTACCGCCCGCCGAAATCAACTGGTCTAAGGCAGCGCGCAAATCAGGATGATGGTTGACATCCCCTTGTGCGCGCATGCACTCTTCGACGAGCAGGATACCTTCTTGTACCGGTGTAAAAAACGTCACTGTGCTCAAAATCTAGCCTCCCCAGGCGAACAACCGGGCAGCGTTCGCCGTGGTGATATTCGCCACTTCAGATGGGGTTGTGGAATGAAGGGTCGCAATTTTCTCAGCAATAAACGCGACGAACGCCGGTTCGTTACGACGGCCCCGTTGGGGCACAGGCGCAAGAAACGGTGCGTCGGTCTCTATTAACAAACGTTCGAGGGGCAGAGATGCGATAATCTCCTGCCGTTGGCGTGCATTCTTGAAGGTTACCGGACCGGTAACACCAATGTAAAAGCCGAGGGAGATGGCTTTTTCCGCTGTTTGATGATCGCTGCTGAACGAATGCAGCACACCTGGACGTTCAACCAGCGGAGAGCCAACCTCCCGCAGCCTTTCTACCCATTTCGAAAGGATCGACAGCGCATCTTCGGCGCAGGGGCCGCCTTGGGCGTCGTCTTTTTCCCGCAGGTGGATAATGACCGGCAGGTTCAGTTCGGATGCCAGATTGAGTTGTTCTTGCAACACACGTTGCTGCAACGCGTGCGGAGCGGCGTCCCAATAGTAGTCGAGCCCGATCTCACCCACTGCGACGACTTTCCTGGCGGACTGCGCCAGCCGGCATAGTTCGGCGTAGCTGGACTCTGTCCATGTCAGGGCTTCCGTCGGGTGCACGCCGATGGCGGCGTACAGCATGGGGTGGCTTTTGGCCAGTTTGACGGAGTCGCGGCAGGCGGGCAGGCTGAGTCCCGGAATCAGGATGCGAGTCAGGCCACTTTCGAGGGCGCGGACCAATACGTCGGGGCGGTCGGCGTCGAATTTATTAAAGTCCAGATGACAATGCGTGTCTGCTAATACCATTTTTAACAAGTGGGAGCATTATAACTGGTAAATCCACCCATGTCACATGCTCAATTTCACATAGATTTGGTACATTTTGTCCCATTTGGCATTCAGGGGAAAACGACAAAAAAGCCCCGTAAAGCCGGGGCTTCGACTGCGCATGAAGTTGTCTGTTCACCGGATTCCGGCGACTTTGAGGCCGTCTTGCAAAATAGCCTGGACTTTGTCTTTGTGCAGGGTCTCGCAGTAGACGCGCATGATGGGTTCGGTGCCGCTGAAGCGAATCAACATCCAGCCGCCGTCTTCGAGCTTGAATTGGAAACCGTCGACGGTGACCAATTCGGTGACTTTCAGGCCGCCGATGGTTGCTGGTTTGGCCGCCAGGATGGCCTGCTCGCGGGCGCTGCAGTCGCCCTGAAAGGGTGTATCGATGCGGTCGTAAAAGTATTCGCCGCCGACCTTGTCGAAGAGCATTTTGAGCAGTTCGGTGGGTTTCTTGCCGGTGCGCACCATGAAATCGAGAATATACAGCCCGGCCAGGATGCCGTCGCGTTCGGGAACGTTGCCCCGAAAGGCGTAGCCGCCAGATTCTTCGCCACCGATCAAGGCGTCGGTTTCGAGCATTTTGGGCGCCACGTATTTGAAGCCTACACCGGTCTCGTAGACGGGCACGTTGTACAGGCTGCCCAGTTTGTTGAGCATGGTGGTGGTGGAAAGAGTCTTGACGATGGGGCCGCGTTGTTCGCGCACTTCGAGCAGGTAATAGGCCAGCAGGCCATAGACGCGCAACTGGTTGATGAACTGCCCGTTCTCGTCGCCGATGCCGCAGCGGTCGGCGTCGCCATCGGTGATCAAAAGCACATCGCCGTGATTGTCCAGCGTAGCTTGCAGCCCAACGTCGATGTTGGGCTGGATGGGCTCCGGGCGTTTCATCTCGGGGAAGGAGGGATTGCGCACGTTGTGGATTTCGATGATCTTGGTCTTCCCGCCTGAAAGCAGGCGCGTGAACCAGCCTGCGCCGTTGCCCCACATCGCATCGGCCACCACGGTCAGGCCGGCCTCTTTGATGGGCGCCAGGTCTAGCAGTTCCTCGACGTGTTGGATGTAGTCCGGGGCCGGGTCGAACTTGACGATGGCTCCGGCCTTTTCGGCTTCAGCGTATGGCGTGCGTTTGACCGTTTCGACCGAATCTGGAATCAGCGCCTCGATCTGCTTCAACCCGTCGGGATCGACCGCGCCGCCGAACTCGTTGCGGACCTTGAATCCGTTATCGGTGGGCGGGTTGTGTGAGGCGGTGATGTTGACTCCGCCGCCAGCTTTCTTATTGACGATGGAAAAAGCGATCACAGGGGTAGGTGTTGCGCCGTCGGTTAGATGGACTTTGAAGCCGTTGCCTGTCAGCACCTCGGCCACGGCAGCGGCAAAGAATTCGCTGTCGAAACGTTTATCGTACCCGACGACGATCCATTGCCCTTGTTTGCCTTGCTGTAGCAGATACGCCGCGAAGCCCTGCGCCGCGCGCCGGACGTTATCGAACGTATAGTTCTCGGCGATGACGCCCCGCCAGCCGTCCGTGCCGAATTTGATTTTGTAGGTCATGAAAATGTCTCCTGTAAAAGCTTTAGAGTGTGCAAATCCATTTTGCAATCGATGTTAATTGTTCCTCGTTGTTCAAATTAGCAGCATTGGTCAAAGTGCCATCTTGAAGTTCATTCCAAATTTCATCTGCCATTTTCTTCTCGATTGCTGCGCCAATGAAAAATGTATTTGGATGATACCCGTTACTGTCAAAAGCTTTACGGATTCGCTCCAGCGCGGTACGTGCAGTCTTCCAGTGTTCGTCTGCGCCGGCAGGATCGATTCCGCCTTTGAGTTCTCCAAGCGCGAGATACGCCTCTGCATCAATTTTACTTGTTGTCCTGGGGGTTCCTCGAATAAGACATAAGTCTACGTTATTTTGAATGACTGGAACAGTTAGATTGTAAATTAATACACGATCTTGTTTGTCGTATTTCCAGCCTAAACTCCGTAACCGACCTTCGATGTCCGGATCATCATTTCCGCTGAACCATTTTCTGCTTTTGCTATCTTGCCACTCGAATTTGATGCCAGAAATGTTTAAGAAGGCGAGGATCGCCCGTGTTAATTTTTGTTGTGCTAAAACACCTGCAATATTTCTCATTGAGCCGCCGAGTGCATCTCCACGCGTCAACAAGAAACGAAAAACCAACTCTTCAACAAATTTTGCCCCCGCCGGTTCTAGAAAATTTTTGATGAGTTCTTGAACGGCGCTCGTCTTGTCTTTCAACTGTAAATGTGAGATCGCTTTTTCTGAGAGACCGGCTGCTGTCAATAGGGCAGCCTGGATGTTGGTATGATCCAATAAGTCAGAAGGTTTTTTTATCTTGTTTGCTTCACTTTGTAATGCTCTTGCTTCAGCTACAAAAGGTGTCGCTCGCCGATTCTTCTCGAGGGCCAAAGCTACAAAGCCTGCACGCGTCGCTTCGTACGTTGTCTCCAGATCCACGCTAGAGTTCAGGTGACTGTAAACGGGCAGCATCGTCACGACGTTCTTCTCCAAATGTAAATGCACTTGCGAAGTTCCTGCCGTCCATGTTCACCCATTTGCTGGCTGCTATTTCCCTTTCCGCTGGGAAGGACCAAAATATTTTCGACGCTGAATCCCAACTTTTCGGCAATGGCTGAGAGAATCATGTCAACAGAAACACTTGCCCCCGCATAGCGCACGTTATCGTTGACCATAATTAAAGGGGCATTTGGTTTTAGTACGCGTGCACATTCTGCAATGATACATGCCATTTCGTAAAAGTAGCCGCGCACCATACGTGGAATCCCATTGTTGTTGAGCAGTTTGTTGGCTTTTTGATACTCGAGATATTGTAAGATCGCTTGCAAAAGGGATTGTTCATCAGTTACAGCAATTGCTTTTGTCCAGTCTGGGTTAATTTGCAATAGATCTTTAGCCCGGTTTTCAACAGTACAACTTAACATTTCTTGTCGTAAATTTACCAATTCGTCTTCAGTGATGCCTAACAATGCAAGCTCAAGAGCGTACGTACGGGTGTAGTCATATCGATTGCAATAAGGTGGCGAAGTGACAAGGGCGTCGTATCCGTTCGCCTTGATGTGAGGCATTATTTTAAGGGATGAACCATTATAAAGATGAATTTTTCCTTGCGTTGTTGCTTCTTCAAGGAAGCTTTGTTGTTGGGGTATTGTCGGCAATAAGTCTGTGATGATTTCATTAATTTTTTCTGAAATAGCACTCTCGAACGTCAAAATTTGACCTTTGTCAAAAGGTTTTTTCCCTTGTTTTCTTCCAGAACGATAATCCCAACGTAGATATTGGCCGTCTTTACGCGTATAACTAATCACTTCGAGAACGCAAAGTAGGGCAAAATGTAGTACCGACTTTACACGTAAATTTTCATGTTCGCACGCCGCCAGATATTTTTCGATGGCATCTTTTGTCTTTTCCGAATAAGCGCCTCTAGTGATTCTTAGCTCGGTGATTGATTCTTTGTCTTTGAATGTATTCCAGGTTGGAGAATTTGCCCACTGGTGTAGAGTGTCGAAATCTTTGGCAGTGAAGTCAGACTCTAAGAGTTGTTTTGTATTGATGATTTGTTGTCCAATAGGCAAGAGTTCGATTCCATCTGCATCGAGTCCCATTTGGCTGGCGGTAAACAGCGTGGTACCACTCCCTGCAAATGGATCCAAGATTTTGCCCTTGGCAATGCCATATTTTCGAAAAAAATATTCGACCAGCGATGCTGAAAAACCTTCTTTATATTTGTACCATCGATACACGGGACGGCTTTTATTTGCTTGAAAGCTGACCAGCGAGCGAGTCAAGGAAGATTGAACGAGGAATTTGCTTTTGAAGTACTGTTCAAGCTCGATATCCAGCCGCTCGATTTCATGAAGCCGCTGTTGGGATGTCGATTGTGCGTCAAGAATGGGTGAAGTTGTAAGCATCACGAGAGACATTTTACAACAAAAAGATTATTCTTGTTTGGCTTATAGGATACCCGGCCAGTATTCTGGTTCATGGAGAAACCGCCTACGTCCCCACATTTACTCCCTTACCACGAGAAATCCCAAAGAATCACGATCATGATGTGTTATCTGCCCATGTTCTTTTCGAAAGTTTCCACATCGGCATAATAGGCCTTGACGCGCTCGAGTTGCATGGCAGGATTGGTGTACGCTTCTGCGCGCGGGTGGTCGATCAAATCTACGATAACGGTGGCCACTTCCTCGGGCGATTGCGCGCCGGCGCGGGCCCCGTCGGGCAGGGGGTGCCCGTACAGGGCATTCTCGGCGAAATGGGTGGTGACTACGCCCGGCATGACCACCGAAGCATAAATATTTGGATAGTCGGCGCGCAGGTCCATGCGCAGGCTGGCGGTCAGTACGTTCAGGGCGGCCTTCGAAGCGCTGTAGAGCGAGCGATAGGTGGCAAAGGGAATGCGTCCCAAAAAAGACGAGATGTTGATCAGGTGCCCCTGTCCGCGCTGCTGGAAATAAGGGACGATGGTCTGCATGCCGTACAGCGCCGAGCGCAGGTTGGCGTCGAGCACCTCGTCGAAGTCCTGGTCGGTCAGGTCGAGCACGCGGCGGGTAATGCCGCGCCCCACGTTGTTGACCCACACATCCACGCGGCCATAAGCTTTCAGGGCCTGGTCGCGCAAACGCTCAACCTGACCGCGTTTGGTCACATCGGTGACCACGGGCAGCGCGCCTGAACCGCAGGCCTGTGCTGCTTGCTGAAGTTCTTCCTCACGACGCGCGGCCAGGACGACCTGCTCTCCACGTGCAGCCAGGCTTTTTGCCAGGGCCGCGCCAATGCCTTCACTGGCGCCGGTAATAACGATCACTTTTGTGCTCATACGTTTTCTCCGTTTTTGGAATGATGCCAATCTGCTTGGGCCCAACTTTGACGAGGGGCAGTGGCTGGACTATATCACAAGCGTGGCGGTGCTTCAACGGATGTTTTGCAGCAGTTGGCCCGTGCTATAATCCTCGCATTGTTCAATAGGTGATTTTCGATGGAACGTGTTTACCTTGACTATTCCGCCACCACGCCGGTGGACCCACGTGTGCTCGCGGTGATGATCCCATATTTTAGCGAGCGCTTTGGCAACCCGTCGTCGGTTCACCGTTATGGACAGCAGGCGGAGTCCGCTGTCGACTCTGCCCGTGAAACCGTGGCCGACGTGTTGAACTGCGCTGCGGATGAGGTGCTCTTTACCTCCTGTGGTTCCGAGTCTGATAACCTGGCGCTACGCGGAGTGGCCCTGGCAGCGCGCGCCAAAAACGGCAAAACACACCTGCTTACCGCGCGCACGGAACATTCCGCCGTCAGCAAGACCGCGCAACAATTGTCCGATGCGTATGGCTTCGAGGTCGAGTGGCTGGCCCCAGACGCGTTCGGTGTCATCACGCCGCAGGCCGTGGAAAAAGCCATCGACGACCAGACGGCGCTCGTCTCGGTGATGTACGCGAACAACGAAATTGGGACGATCAATCCCATCCAGGAGATTGCCCAAGTCTGTCGCGAACACGGCGTGGTTTTCCACACCGACGCCGTCCAGGCGGGGGCGTACCTTTCGCTCGACGTGCAGGCGCTTGGTGTGGATTTGCTTTCGCTGGGTGGACACAAATTTTACGGGCCGAAAGGGGTTGGCGCCTTATATGTGCGCAAGGGAACGCCCTTGCTGCCGGCGCAAACCGGCGGCGGGCAGGAGTTTGGGCTGCGCGCCGGCACGCAGAACGTTCCGTACCTCGTCGGGTTTGCCGAGGCCCTGCGTTTGACGGTAGAAGAGCGTCAGGCGCGTGGAGAGCATATGCGTCCGCTGCGGGATCAGATCATCGGAACGGTGCTGGAAGAAATCCCCGATTCGCGCCTGACCGGCCATCCGAGTCAGCGCCTGCCGCAGCACGCCAGTTTTGCCTTTAGAGACGTGGACGGCAATTTGTTGTTGACGTTGCTGGATGGCGCCGGTTTTGCCTGCTCATCCGGTTCGGCCTGCAAGACCGGCAACCCGGAACCGAGCGAGGTGATGACGGCGATTGGTCTATCCCGCGACTGGGGGTTGGGCTCACTGCGCGTTACCTTGGGCATGCATACCACGCCGGAGCAGGTGGAGTCTTTCCTGGCGGTTTTGCCGGGGCTGGTCGTGAAAGCGCGGCACTTGGGGCGCGCTGGCAAGTAATGAGGCCCGTCTCAAGCGCTTTCTCGTTGCGTTGTATGCATTGGCGGTGAAGCGTATGTCGAAAGTGGTCGTTGCCATGTCTGGCGGTGTGGATTCCTCGGTTGCGGCAGCCCTGCTCAAACAGCAGGGCCACGACGTGACCGGTATGATGCTGCGCCTATGGTCCGAACCCGGCAAGGAAGAGTCCAACCGCTGTTGTACGCCCGAGTCGATGGGGCTGGCGCGTCGCGTGGCGGCGAAACTCGACATCCCCTTTTATGCCGTGGATGCTAAGCAAATTTTCCATGATACGGTGGTGAACTATTTTTTGACGGGCTACGCCAGGGGCGAGACGCCCAATCCGTGCCTGTTGTGCAACCGTCAGATTCGGTGGGAATTCTTGTTGGATCACGCCCTGGCCCTGGGCGCAGACTATATGGCGACCGGCCATTATGTGCGTTTGCGTGCAGATGATCAGGGTCGTTACCAGTTGCTGCGCGCCGTGGACCCGGTCAAAGACCAGTCTTACGTGCTGCACGTGCTGACGCAGGAAAAGCTGTCGCGGGCGCTCTTTCCGATTGGAGATTATCCCAAGGTGGACATCCGGCGTTTGGCGGCGGATTTTGGTTTGCCGGTTGCAACCCGCCATGACAGCCAGGACCTGTGTTTCCTAGCCGGCGAGGACTACCGTCGATTTTTACAGCGCAATGCGGCGGAGATGCTGCGTCCTGGCGAGATCGTGACGCGCGATGGGCAGGTGGTGGGCCGGCACAACGGGCTGGCGAACTACACCATCGGGCAGCGCAAGGGGCTAGGGTTGGCCTCGCCGCAGCCGTTGTACGTGCTGGCGAAGGAGTCGGTCAGCAACAGGCTCGTCATCGGTGCGCAGGAGCAACTGGGTTCTCGTGAATTGTTGGCAATCGACGTCAACTGGACATGCGGTGAGCGCCCGTCGGGCGCTTTCCGTGCAGGCGTCAAGAGTCGCTATACGGCGCAGGAGACGCCAGCGCAGGTCACACCGTTCGATGGCGGGAGTCGCGTGCGGGTGGTCTTTGACTCGTCACAGCGTGATATTACGCCGGGGCAGGCAGCGGTCTTTTATGACGGCGAGCGCGTTCTCGGCGGCGGGATGATCGTCGCCTCGAAATAAGGAGAGAGTATGCCGATTCCGACCATCCTGGTTGGCGTTTTGCTTTCCACCCTGTATGGCGCTTTGTTCCATTTTATTCGCGGTGGGAGCACGCGCATCTTGTTCCTGAACCTGGTATTAGCCTGGGCCGGTTTTTGGGCGGGAGATAGCCTGGGCTGGTACATGAATTGGACGTTTGGCGCGGTGGGGGTGTTGAACGCCGGTATGGGGACGGTGGTGGCGTTGGTATTGCTTCTGTTCGGTGATTTGCTCCGTCATCTTCGAATCCGTGTGGATGAAGGTTAAGGTTGGCCCCAAAACTCCTGTTAAATAAAAAATCCCCTGCAAAAGCAGGGGATTTGCTTGTGGCCTTGCGTGTTAGATGACGGGCTTGACGTTGGCGGCCTGTAGTCCCTTGGGGCCCTGCTCGATAGAAAATTCCACTTTCTGGCCTTCATTCAGCGACTTGTAGCCGCCCATATCGATTGCCGAAAAATGGACGAAGACGTCCGGGCCGCCCTCACGTTGAATGAAGCCGTAGCCCTTGCTGGCATTGAACCATTTGACCGTGCCAAGAACACGTTCTTCCATTGTTGCATTTACTCCTTGTTGCACAAAGCGGATATGATATTTGCACAAGTTCTATATGGAAGCAAAAAGCCGGGCGTGACGCGCCCGGCTTTCCATTCGTCCAGCAAGAACACGTGCCACTTACGCAAATAGTGTATCAGAATTGAGATAGCGATGTCAAGTGGGAAATTTGGCGTGTTATGACAGCTCCCCTTGCGCCGCGCTGTCACCGCCGTCAAGTTCGTGGGCGCAGAATTCTGCGCCCACGAAAGAAAATCTGCAACCGGGGCTAATAGGTCAGCTTCTCCTTCGACGTGAGACGTTTGCGGAAGATATAGTAACTCCAGCCTTGATAGGCCAGCACTACCGGCACGAACACCAAAGCCACGATTGACATCACCGTCAGCGTGTACTGCGAGGATGACGCGTTGTAGATGGTCAGGCTCCAATTGGGGTTCAAGCTGGAAATCATCACGCGCGGGAACAGGATCATGAAGAAGGTGACTTGTGTCAGTGCGATGTGCACACCGGTCATTGCAAAGGCCCAACCTTCTCTCTTGCGACCGATGAAATAGCCACTGGTCAAGATCGCTGCCACTGCCGCAATGGGCACCATGCCAGGATTTAGACCCAGATGCCTGTAAATATCGGTGAAGACGTAGGTTCCCAACAGGAGGGCCAGAACCAGCGCCATGGCGATGCCCCACAATCTGCGAGCCGTGTTGTGAATGCGCTCGCGCAGTTCACCTTCCAATTTCAGGCTGAGGAAGTTTGCGCCGTGCAGCATGAAAACGGCTGTGGTCGTCAAACCGCCAAGTAAGCCATAGGGGTTGAGCAAGGTGAACAGATTGCCTGTGAAGATCATCTTCTGGTCGATCGGCACGCCCTCGGCCAGGTTGGCGAAAGCCACACCCAACAAGAACGAACACAACAGCGAACCGGTGAAAATCATCCAGTCGAAGGTGCGTCGCCACTTTGGGTTTGGGTCCTTGGAACGATATTCGAAAGAAATGCCACGAATGATCAGGCCGATCAACAGCAGGAACAACGCCAGGTAAAATCCGCTGAACAGGGTGGCGTACCATTGTGGGAAGGCGGCAAACATTGCGCCCCCGGCCGTAATCAGCCAGACCTCGTTGCCGTCCCAGGTGGCTCCAATGGCATTGATGATGGTGCGGCGTTCCTCGTCTTTCTTACCCAGGAAGGGCATGAGCATGCCGACGCCGAAGTCGAAGCCTTCCAGGAAATAGAAACCGGTCCACAAAATGGCGATCAGGATGAACCAAAGGGTTTGCAGAAATTCGTAAGACATGGCGGGCTCCTTCGGGGATTCAGTCCTGCGCTCCGACAAGCGCGGGTTCAACGTCGACGGGTTCGTGTTCGGCAGCGTCGGGGCCAAGGACAGCATATTTTTTCATCAGGTAGATGTCCGCAACGGCCAATGCACTGTACAACAGGGCGAACCCAATCAGGCTGATGAGCAGGTCGGTCGTGGTCAGGTTGGGCGAGACGGCGTCTTGCACTTTGAGCAACCCCTGGACGATCCAGGGTTGGCGGCCCATCTCGGTCAGCACCCAACCGCAGATATTGGCGATGTAGGGCAAGGCAATAGCCAACGGCATCCACTTCAGCCACCTGGCCCACTTCTCCGGCCAATCACGCATCACCAGGAAGAGGGCGTAGGCCGCCAGGAACAACATGATGAATCCGGCTGTCATCATGAATCGGAATGTCCAATAGGTGACTACAATCAGCGGGATGTAATCGCCGGGACCATATTTTTGAACGTATTCTGCCTGGATATTGTTGACACCTTGCACCGCACAATCCAAGTTGTTGCAGGCTAACAAGCTTGTGACGTAGGGCACACGTAGAGACCAGATCTCTCGTTTGCCGCTCAGGTCGCCGATGGTCAGAATGGAAAACGAGGCCGGTTGTTCGGTGTTCCAGAGCGCCTCGATGGAGGCCATTTTCATCGGTTGGGTCTGGTAGACGTATTGCCCTTGGGTGTGTCCTCCCAGAATTACAAGAAAACTGGCGATGACGCCGATAATGGCAGCCAGTTGGAAGGAGCGTTTGAATAGCTCCACATGCTGTTTGCGGACGATGTGATAGGCGCTCACTCCCAGGATCAGAAAACTTGCCGTAGCAAAACCGGCAGCGATGGTGTGCCAGAAGAAAATCCAGGCCTTGGGGTTGAAAATCAGGGCAAAGAAATCCACCAGTTCGGCGCGCCCCGTCACAGAGTTGATGACGTATCCCACGGGGTGTTGCATCCAACCGTTCGCGATCAGAATCCACAGGGCAGATAGATTCGAGCCAATGGCGGTCAGCCAGATCGACGCCAGGTGGACCTTTTCCGGCACCTTTCCCTCTCCGAAAATCCAGACGCCCAGAAAAGTCGATTCCAAGAAAAAGGCCAACAGGGCCTCAATGGCGAGTGGCGCACCAAAGATGTCGCCTACATAGCGGGAATATTCCGACCAGTTCATGCCAAACTGAAATTCTTGCACAATGCCGGTTACCACGCCGATGGCGAAGTTGATCAGAAACAGGTTCCCCCAGAACTTTGCCATCTTTTTGTAGCTTTCATCTTTGGTGCGGTAGTACTGCGTTTGCATAATGGCAACGAACCAGCCCAGCCCCAGCGTGAGTGGGACAAAGAGAAAATGGTAGACTGTGGTTAGGCCAAATTGCAACCTGGAAAGAGTAACTGGATCCATAGCTTCTCCTTGCGTGATCGATCTTCGATAACGTCTCGCGTCATGCGATGATGGAATGGTACTTTCTGAAGCTTCACCGGTTAAAGCCCAGGGTGCTGGCACCAGAAAAATGCTGCTTGCGTCGACTTCGAGACGCGCAGCCTTACAATGCAAAAGCAGGAATGGCGACCGCTGATTCTTTTGCGAGGTCGGCAAATGAAATGGAGGCCATCTCTCGCAGCATTGCCGCCTGGACGCGTCCCCACTTCGAACGAACGGGGCAGTCGCTGCGGAAGGGACAGTCGTCCTCCCCTTTGGCTTGCATACATTCCGATAGCAGGAGTGGCCCCTCGAATGCCTCCACCACGTCCTTGAGTGTGATTTTTTCTGCCGGGCAGGGTAATTGCAGGCCGCCCTCACGCCCTGGGTAAGTCGTTACCAGGCCAGCTTGTGCGAGTCGCGCTACAATGCGTCTCATAAACGCTTGTGGGATTAACATCTCCTGTTGAATCTGCGCCGACGAGAGTCTCGCTGTTTCGTTCTGCTTGGCAAGCGCGAGCACCACACGGACGGCGTAATCGGTCTGACGGTTGATGCGCAGCATATTGGCCTGAAACCTTTACTAAAAGGGTAATCGTTACTGGCATTGTAAGGGTTTCGCCAAACTGTCGGAATGGCTGATTGTCACGGCTTCCTTGTGACAATTATCACATGGCTTGATTATAGGACAGACCGGGCGTTTAAACCTTAAACCAGTCATAGAATTTTCCCCTTTTTGTCCGAATTGATCGAATTGGCGCCCCTAGCCTTTGCCTTCGCATAGGCACTTGTGTTGAAAGGCGTTTAAGTTCCCCAATCGCGCATATACAGGAAGTCGTATCCCACCGTCCGTGAGCCGATCTTGGCAACCGGCGGCATGACGCGTTTGAAATGGTTGCGGCGCACGCGGCGTACAACGGCCTCGACGAATTTCGGGTCGAAACCGGCTTCGACGCATTCTTCGGGTGTGAAGCGTTGATCAATCAACAAGTAGAGCAACCGGTCGGCCTGTTCGTAAGTGAAACCGAGTTCTGCCTCGTCTGTCTGCCCAACCCATAGATCGGCAGAGGGAGCCTTGTCGAGGATCGACTGTGGCAATCCGATGGCCTTCGCCAATTGGCGAATCTGCGCCTTGTACAGGTCGCCGATGGGGTTGATAGCGTGCGCCGAGTCGCCGTAGAGCGTCGAATATCCCAGCAGGATTTCGGTTTTGTTGCCGGTGCCGATCACCAGTCCGCCGAAAGCCTCCGACTGGTCGTAGAGCACGATCATGCGGCAACGCGCCATGATGTTGCCTTTGCGCATATTCGACATATCCGGTTCCTGCGCGATCAACCCGTCGGCCATGGCGCTGATGGGAATTGTGCGGGAAGGCGTTTTCAGGGCGTCGATGACTTGTTGCGCGTCGTCCAGCGAATTTTGTGAGGAAGTCTTGTGCGGCATACGCACGGTCAGCACGTTTTCCGCGCCCAACGCTTCGGCGGCCAGATAAGCCACCAGCGCCGAGTCGATGCCGCCGGAAAGCCCCAACACGGCGTGTTTGAGTCCCGTACGGGAGATCTCGGTGCGGATGAAGCGCGTCAGGATGCTGCGCACCAGCGTAGTGTTGATCGAAAGATCGATGGGCACGGCTGCGGTATCGGTAACGGACCGTCTATCTGCCATGGATTCGCTCCAACTCTTTCTGGATGATTTCCGAGCGTTCGTCGCGCAGCAACGGCAGGCGCACACGGGTACGGCGCAACTGGTTGAGGTCGAGTTCGGCCAGTGTCAGGCCCTCCTGGTCGTTTGGCGCCTGGGCCACCAGCTTGCCATCCGGGTCGAAGACGGTGGAGGTGCCCCAGAAGTTCAGTCCGTCTTCGAAGCCCACACGGTTGACGTGCGCCACGAACGTGGTGAACAGTCCGGCGTAAGCCTGGCCCACCGTTTCGACCCATTGAGCCGACCCTAGAATTTCGTCGGTCACGCCGCGACCCGGCGAGGCCGAAGTCAGGAAGAGCAGGTCAGCCCCGTCCATCCAGAGCGCGTATGGCGAGGAAACGTGCCAGAAATCCTCGCAAATCAGCATGCCGGCGCGCCCGAAGCGCGTATCGAAGGCGCGGAACGAATCACCAGCCGCAAAATAACGCCGTTCGTCGAAGATGCCGTACGTGGGCGGATAAACTTTATGATGGACGTGCAGCACTTCTCCGCCGGAGAGGTAGGCAGCCGCGATGTAATAACGATAACGCGGGTCTTCTTCGACGAAACCAACTACCATGTCGAGATCGTGTGAAGCCTCCAGCAGGCGCCGAAAGACAGGATCCTCTTTGCGTGGGCGGTGTCCAATGCTGGCGGCCAGGTCCTGCAGGACGTAACCGGTCAGTGACAGTTCGGGGAACAGAATCAATTCTGCTCCGCCTTGCCGGGCTTCGTGCGCCAGGGCCAGGTGCTTTTCCAGGTTGGCATCCACATCGCCGAGTTTGGTATTGATCTGTGCCAGTGCCAGGTTCATAGGTAAAAAGAAACTTTTGGAATGGGTGGATTGATATTCAAAACTGTGCCAATCTTACCACGAATCGGCACTTTGTGTATATCCAACAATAAGTGCTTTGGATTCGACAAAAGGAAATCGACGAGTTGCCCCCCTCTTTTTTGAGGGATGTTTTCCGGGTGACTTGGCCCTCAGGCCAGCACTTCCAGCGACTCTCCCACCCGGAGGGTGCCCTCGTTTAACGGGATGACGTTCATCCCAAACATGACCTTGTTGCCTTGTACACGCCGGAAGGTTGCCAGCGTCTTGAGGGGTTCCTTGCCGCGTACAGCGCTCTCCTGGTCAATGGTGGTCACTTCGCAGCGGGAACAGGGCTTGACGAGGGCCAGTTCCACCTCGCCGATGCGAATACGCTTCCAGGTGTCTTCCTCGAACGGCTGGCAGCCGCGCACCACCAGGTTGGGACGGAAGCGGTTCATTGGCAGCGGTTCCGTCAGGCGACGGTTTAACTCGTCCAGCGACTCCTGCGAAGCGATCAGGATGGGATAGCCGTCAGCAAAGCTGACGTGGTCATCGGCCTGGATGGCGTATTTGGGATTGACGCGCCGCTGCTCGTCGGTCGCCATGTGCACCAACCGGACGGGCGTGCGCAGGTACGTCGAAAACCATTCGGCAGCCGGTTCGCCCTGGTCAATGGCTTTGACGCCGCTATCTTCCCAGACGGTAACCCGCATCTCGACGCCGGTCGTGGCTACGGGGAATTCGGTCGGTGGCATGCCGGGTGCGGAAACGTGCAGGGTCGAGTCGCGCAAATCGGGCAGGACCAGCGCCAGGGCCGAATAGTCCCGTTGTGTGACGAATGTACCGTTGGGGCGGATGATCATCAGACGGCGGTCGTGTGCCAGTCCCATACGTTCCACAAAAGCGGCGTCGAGGCTGTGGCCTTTGCAGGCTTTGATCAGATACACGTTCAGTGCCGTGAGTTCGATCATGGGGCTTATTCTACTCGAAATGACCTGGTACTGCTGAGAGCCAGCTTGCCAGAACCGTGTTCTGGCTCAGAAACTACGCGCTGACGACGGCGGTCACCTCGATCTCCACCATCAGCGACGAATCTACCAGTGCGTTGACCTCCACCATCGTGGCTGCCGGTTTGATGGACCGAAAGAATTCACCGTGCGCACGGCCCACCTCCTGCCAGCGGGTAATATCTGTCACGAACATGCGGGTGCGGATGACATCCTCCAGCGAGGCGCCGGCCTCTTTCAACACCTTTTCGATTTTGGTGAGCGCGAAGCGCGTCTGGCGATAGGGGTCGTCCTCCCCGACGACTTTTCCGTTTTCGTCGATGGCGGTCGTCCCTGCCACTTCGATCACGTTCCCCACGCGTACGGCGCGTGAATATCCGACGGTATCTTCCCACTTCGTCCCAGACGAGAAGTTCGATCTTTGGCTCATTAGCTGCTCCTTGGGGGAATTTTCAAACGAAAGTCCGTTTGCATTGGATTGCCTTGGTCAATCGGCGTCCAAATCCATTGCGTTTACTATACAGCCAGCGCTGGCAAAAAACAAGCCGAATTGTTTTTTTTGGGTTCTTTGGGATTTCCCGTGGTAAGGGAGTAAGTGGTGGGGGGTTTTGCCGCGCCCCGCGCCCCCCACACCCCCCAAAAAAATGGAGATACAGCCCCATTACT